>JACQZO010000023.1 GCA_016207805.1 Candidatus Abawacabacteria bacterium
AAAAGAAACGGGCTGAAGGCAAATCCTACAGGCATGTCATCGTTATTATTATCCGTAAGCTCTGTGAACGTATTTTTTCCCTCATCAAACATGACCGTCTCTATGTCAAACGAACACCTTTGACAATATAGTTAGTCTTATTCAGTTTTCAGCCTAAGGTAACTTTACGGTGCTCGAAGGATGAGGATTAGTATAAGGGGGATACCCCTTCATTGAGAATTTGTAATTCTTACTGCATGGCCAGCCAACGTTCACAATCCAGTGCGGCCTTACAACCATCTCCAGCGGCTGTGATTGCTTGGCGGTAAGTAAAGTCTTCTACATCTCCAGCAATGAAAATGCCTTCCACATTGGATTTCGTATGGTGTTGAGGTTTGAGGTAGCCGTTTTCAGTCATATCTAATTTTCCTTTCAAAAAAGCTACATTGGGATCATAACCAATAGCGACAAAGACCCCATCAATGGGCATTTCTTTGGTGTCATGAGTGTTCACATCCTCTAGAAGTACTTTTTCTACTCTTTGTTCTCCTAACATTTCTTTAATCACTGTATTCCAAATAATTTTAATCTTAGGCTCATGCATTACTCTATCTTGCATAATTTTGCTGGCACGAAAGGCATCACGACGATGAACAATCGTAACACTTTCGGTTAATTTGGCTAAGTGATGAGCTTCCTCCATTGCTGTATCACCACCACCCACCACTATCACATGTTTACCCTTATAGAAAAAACCATCACAAGTAGCACAAGTATGATACCCTCTGCCGACAAACTTCATTTCTGCAGGCAAACCAAGATAACGTGCAGAGGCTCCTGTTGCGATGATTACAGCATCCGCCTCATATTGACCTGCATCAGTGGTTAATTGAAAGGGACGAGTAGTAACATCAATATCAATTGCTGTTTCGTATAAAAACTTGGCCCCAAAGCGCTCTGCTTGAGCCTGCATATTACTCATTAATTCCGGTCCCATGATTCCTTCAGGAAACCCGGGAAAGTTTTCTACCATAGTTGTAGTGGTCAATTGTCCTCCGGGTTGAGGACCTGCTAGCACAGTTACAGACAAAGCAGCACGAGCAGCATAGAGAGCGGCAGTCAGACCAGAAGGTCCAGCGCCAATCACCACCACACGATGTTTTTTCATAACAAAAGTTTTTAAATTCATTGTCTTTCCCTTTATACCGGTTTCCTTTTACAACGCCAAGAAAATTCTTTATCCTGCTTAGGATCTTCACGACCCGCATGGAATCAAGCAATAGCACATATCAATGGCTTATATTAGGTATTATCGGCTGTACAATTGGCATATTGGCATTTGGAGGGATATTTATGGGAAGGACGCTCTATACCCTAGTAGAGGCAGTACAAAACCCACTTACCTTAATTGCAGCGCCGACTCCTCCAGTAGAGCATCAAGATGAAAGCGGCTGCACCCATATACTTCTACTTGGTGGCGGAGGTAAAGAATATGATGATGGCTCTGAATTGGTAGATAGTATTATGGTAGCCAGCCTCTGTCACAAACCTGATCAACTGATATTCACTTCTATTCCTCGGGACTTAGTAGTACCAATTGAACGTTTTGGTCCGAGAAAAGTTAATACCCTTTATATTCTTGCCAAGCATCAATTAGGCGAAGAGCATGCTTTTGATCTTATGCTCGAGGGTGCGCAGAAAATTACTGGTTTACCGATTCATTATTATGCTTATGTCGATTTCAAAGGATTTGTGAAAATTTTTGATAGTATAGCAGGCCCTGAAGGCTTGCCTGTTAAGGTTGAGCCTGGCTTTGTGGATAGAGAGTTTCCCGGTCCTAATTACAGTTATATCACCGTACGGTTTGAAGAAGGGGTACAAAAAATGGACGGAGAAAAAGCTTTACAATACGCACGCTCACGTCATGGAGTAGCGATTGGCACAGGCCAAAGTGTCGCCTCTGATTTCGATCGAGCTCGCCGACAACAACAAGTGATAGCAGCCCTAAAAGAACGAATCAAAGCGATTCTCTTTAATGCCGATATCGGCTCTATGGTGAATACAGTTAATGCGCTACAAGATAGCTATATCAGTAATATGTCTTTTCAAGATATGCTTTCTTTGGCTAATGTTTGGAAAAAAGTAGACTCAGCCCATACCTATAATGTGGTGCTCAAAGAGGGACCTGGCGAATTACTCTATATTCCCAGCCAGGAAGTAAGAGATCAACTCTACAATGGGGCCTGGATACTGTTACCAGATGGCAATAGTTTTGAAATTATCCACAAATATTTAGCTCGAGTATTAGTAAGCCCTGATCGAGCATTGCAGGGAACTGCTGTGGTTGAGATCCTCAATGGAACATCAACCAGAGGACTAGCTGGTCAAATAGCTAACAAATTGATGCATGAAGGCATTACTATTTTATCTCAATACGGCATCCGTAATACTTACAACAAAAAGCCTTATGAAAAAACCATTATTATTGACCGTACAGGCGCTAATCAGGACTTGGTAGAAGAAATCCGTAAGTTGATTGGCAATGCTACCATTGAGCAAGCAACTACAGAACCACTACTTTACTCCAGTGTCGGTGTCACTGTTATTGTCGGAAAAGATGCTATTGGGGATAATGAAGATAATATTAACACATCGAATATTGATGTGGAGAATTATCAAGTGCTACAGCAAAGACATGAATAAAGTTTTTAATGTTTTGCGTTTGCAATTGGCTGTGACCTTTGCTTATCGAGGCACAATACTTTTTTGGCTACTCATCCACATGATTGGCTTCATTGTAATGTACGCTTTCTGGACAGCGGTATTTAGCGATCGCGAGAGCTTCAATGGCTTCATGCTTACGAGCATGCTGCAGTATATTTTATTTGCCAATATTATTCGTGAATTTGTTTTAGTAGCTCCGGAATATGAGATTAATAATGACATTCGTAGTGGCAAACTCTCAAGTTATCTTTTGAGACCATTTTCTTATCCTTTGCATATTATTTTATCCAGTAGTCTGTGGCATTTGGTGGAGATATTTTTTGCCTTACTACTTTATGGTTTGGTAGGGTACTTAATTTTAGGTAATTCTATTTGGATTTCTGAGCCTCAATTACTTTTGTATATACTCCCATTGCTTTTCATCGGTCATATTTTTTGTAGTCTATTGTCATTAATTTTAGGCAGCTTGGCATTCTGGCTTACTGAAGCTTCTGCGTTTTTTTATTATAAAGATATCCTCATACTACTCAGTGCCGGCCTATTCTTCCCCAGAGCAACTACACCATTATGGTTTCAGCAGATCATGGATGTTTTACCTTTTTACTCTTGTATCGGCCTACCAGCTGAAATATTGGTACACAAATCTACTATCGAGACGCTACTACCAGCATTGGCCCATGTATCGCTTTGGACTCTTTTACTCCTGATCATTGCTTATCCTGTATGGAAACATGGTATTAAGAAATATGAAGCTGTGGGCAATTGAGGCTACAACTCTTGTCTGTCCGCAGCTCTAACCTCAGAGCCAATTTTCGTACCTACTTCAGATGCAATTTGGGCAAATTCATTAAACACTTCTCCAGGATAGAGTTGGGCAAACAGAGCATGCTCCACTGTGCGTCGAAATTCATACTCTTTATGAGCAGTAGGACCAGTACCAGAATCACCCATCAGTTTCATTTTCAATGACTTAAACTGAACCTCTACTGGAACCATCACCTTTCTTCCTTGAGCATCTTCAATCTCCTTGAAGAACACTACTTTTTCCACTTCAAAGTCATTAGCTTTAACGGGATTATGGCCAGAGACCCCGGTCGGAGTATCTTTAGTAATTGCCGTATCATCCTCATAAAATTTGTAAACACCCCAAACTTCTTTAAAGTACAACTTTAATTTTCTTACCCTATCTACAAACTGGTCCCTGCTCAACTCCCTGTCGTCAATCACCACCTCATAAGCAACCAAATCGTGAATCTTTTCAATCTGCCCTTTATTCAACAATTTCAAAACTGTAGAGTCAGCCCCTTTTGTTCGCTCTTTTAGCATCACTTCTATTCCTTCAGGAAAGAGCAATTCTTCTTCATTGGTTACGGGATTATAGATATACAAGGGCAAGAGCCTCATTTTCTTCATTCCTTTCAAAATAAAGTTGTCTGCTGTCGCCTCTGTACTCCACTCATCCTGACTAGATACGAATACGCCTCCCAGATCTACACCTTCTCTTCCCACTGCAGGATCTAAAGTATAATTAACTAAATTATTCATCCTGCGTGCCAACTCTCTTCTTGCTCGAAAAGGCGGATACTGATTAATCTTATTGTACAATAGCGCCAGTACGAGTACTTGCTGAGCAAGAAATCGTCTTTGTTTACCTACCGCATAATTGGGCCGTGAATAGAAGAGTGTTTCCGCTAAATCAAAAAATCTCTTCTGTGCTAAATCTTCAGGTAGGGGACACATCAGTATTTGTGATTTAGCAGCTGATACCTCTCCTGGTTCAATTGGTACCTTATTAGTGGTTTTTTTAAGTTGATACCCATGAGCTACTTTGTGAATCATTTCTAAAAACTTTACCGCATCTGATAATCGATCTTGCATGCGTTTGATTAGTATATCATCGATTTCACCTGGCTCACGTAATCCCAACTTATCCAATAAAGCTAGTTCTGCTTTATCAAATCTAGACTGAAATGATTTAATTGCTCTATTTAAATATTGTTTTCTTAATAATGGCTTTTTTAGTTGAGCATCTGACAATCCTGAAACCGCAGTCAAAAAAGCATCTTCGTCTAAGCCAATCAATTCAACTAGATCTTCTGTGGCAATCACTTTACCTTCGGTCAAAGCTTGAACAATGCCTGGAGTAAATAAAGGCTTATCTCCTCGATCAATACGATGTTTATTCTCATCTAGTGCTTCTGTGATAATCTCCTTAACGATATCATCATATGCAGTTTGCATTTTTTCTATTGAGATGGCCCCATCAATTACGCGAGCATATTCTGCCCTTAATGCTCCTCTCAAGTCTGCCTCAGCTTTTTTGATTGTATCTTCATCATCCATCATTGCATCCACTGAAACTGGGTCCATCTTTTCTCCTAGTACTTCCCGTAGGACGAGACGTAAACTATCCTGCCACAGATCTTCATTGTCTCTAGCGACAACAAAAGGTACCAAACCAGCGACTCGGGGTATTCGAGGATCAGGACCCTCAGCAAGACGATCGTAAAGTAAGTATTTAGTTAATCCTGTTGATCCATTAGCTTGCATATGCCAATATTTTTCAGTAAAAAGATGCTAGTTATTATTGTATGAATAGTCTTACAGCCGTCATCAAGCTTAGCTTCACTCGCGATATGATTTATCGAGCTAATTTTTGGAGCTCCGTATTATCACGCTTAGGGTTTTTGCTGGTAAACCTCGCGTGGTTTGGCATTATGTATACTTCTTTGCTGCACGTCAAGAATTGGGGATATGCTGAAAGTATGTTTTTTTTGGCTACATTTCAATTAATTGAAACTATCACTATTGGCTTTTTTGGTAATAGTTTTGCTAATTGGTACCAGCATATTAATTCTGGTTCTTTGGATGTGATACTGAGCAAACCTATTGATCCTCAATTGGTGCTTTCTTTGCATGCTATCTCATTTCCCCAATTACTTACTATTTTGGCTCCAGCCACTTTTATTCTTTATCTAGCTATCACTTTTCCTATCTTCACATCACTCTTTAGCATTGCCGGATATATGCTAGGCATTCTTTTAGCGGTTAGCATTTTTTATAATCTTTGGCTAATCATCATGACCTTTCTTTTTTGGCTAGTAGGCATTAGCTATTGGCATCAACTATTCCGTAGTATCACCAGCTTTCTTCAAGTGCCACCTATTGTTTATGAAGGCTTTCTCAAGTTTCTTTTTTACTTTATCATTCCTGTATTCGCTGCAGTAATGCTTCCCTTAGCCATTGTATGGGATAATTCCGTTTGGGCACTATGCCTGCTGCTAGCAATGGCGACTCTAACTACTGTGCTTGCCCGAGCGTTCTTTCACTATGGTTTAAAAGCCTATAATAGCGCTAGCAGCTAAAATTGTGCCGTGATATAATAAAAAGAATACAAAAATAAATGCGCTTCCCCCGATTTTTTTTAGTGTTGATCCTCTTGGCCACTGTTGGCCTAGAATTCCTACAAGTCACAACTGATAGTTTTAATGCTAAAGTGGCTCAAGCCAATCAGGAATTACAGCAAGAACACGCCAATGCTGTACTGCTACTTACCAGTGACCATAAGCAATTAAAACATACTTTACAGACCATCAAGAAAGATTACCCATTACAGGCAGTTCATTCATTGTCTCCTGATAATGAAGTTTTGGCTGTTACTTTTGACTATGATCAAGATCTCGCTTTCATTATGGCTTCTTATCAAGATCAAATCACACTTGAACCTGATTATTTAATGCAGGCAGCCGCCATGCCTAGCGATGCACTATTTGCGGAACAATGGTATCTGCAGAATACCGGCCAGTCCTATCATTCCTCCAGTACTACTCAATTCCAAGGTACAACTGGCATAGATATCAATTGGACTGCAGCCTTTGAACACAGCTCACTTCGAGGACAAGGTGTAACGATAGCTGTTATTGATAGTGGATTGCGTATTGGTCATACTGAGTTGCAATCTAGATTATGGCAAAACACCAGTGAAGCCAGTGATGGTTTAGACAATGATAGTAATGGACTTATTGACGATATTAATGGCTGGAATTACTTAGACAACAATCACATTTTCACTGATCACTTAGGTCACGGCACCCAAGCTGCGGGAATCATCGCAGCCAATAATGACACTGTTGGTATTGTGGGAATTGCCCCAACAGCAAGAATTATGCCTCTAAAAGTACTAGACGAAGATGGTAGGGGAAGGACTTCTAATGTAATCAAAGCCATTAACTATGCCGTTGCCAAAGGCGCCAAGGTAGTCAATATGAGCTTTGGTGGGGCCGGGGCTGATACAGTTGCTTTAATTAATACCTGTAACAATGCGGTAAATGCTGGAGTGGTACTAGTTGCTTCAGCAGGTAATGCTAATACTGATATTTTGCAAAATCATTTTGCCCCTGCATCTATTCCCAGCGTTATTGCTGTCGGTAGTATTACTAGTTTAGGCGATAAAGCTTCTTTTTCGAATACTGGTAATGGTTTGTCATTGGTTACCCCTGGTGTGAGCTTGCTCACCACGCGCTCTCAAGGCAGTGAAGAAAATGCTGCACAGGTACTAGCAGATGGTAGCAATAATTACATTATTAGCAGCGGTACTAGTTTCTCAAGTCCAATGGTAGCAGCTGCTGTTGCTCTCCTGATAGAACAAAATCCCGCCCTGACACCAGCCCAGATTCGTGCTCGCTTAGAGCAAACGGCAAGAGATTTGGGCACCACCGGAAAAGATAGTAATTTTGGCTATGGATTGTTGGATGTGCAAAATGCACTAGCGATCACAGCCCCCCCTGTTACCCCAACTAATCAGGCACCACAGATTATTAGCAGCACCTGGAGTAGTAATCCGCTAGTAAATGATGGTGAAATCAGCACCGCGCTTTCAGTGGTCGCTACCGATAATGAACATGACACATTAACAGTCAGTGCCGATTTCACTGCCTTAGGTAGCACGAATCAAACATTAATCTTGGGTACTAATAACACTTATACTTCAGCAGCTATTACTACTAGTAGTAGTGCTGGTGATTATACTATTCCTATTCAAGTATCAGATCCTACCCATACTGCAACTGGTAGTATTGTACTAACGGTAGCAGAAGCACCTGCGACAATCACCATTTCTGGACCTACCAGTGAAACTATTTTCAATACTTCAGAAAGCCAATTAACATTAAGCGGTCAGCTGACTGGCAATATTGCCACTATTAAAGTTAATGACATTAGTATACCTGGCTTTAGCTTAGGGCAAACCACCTGGAATTCTACTATTACAATAGCAGAGGGCACCACTGTTTATAATGTAAATGGATTTAATAGTGCTGCTCAATTATTAGCGTCAGATAGTATAGTCATCACTAGAGCAGCTGCACAGACAGCTACCCCGCCGCCTACATCTGAATCTGAAGAAGAAGACGAAGAGGAAAGCAGTAGCTCAAGACGGCGAGAAAGAAGACGAAATCGAGATCGTGATGACCCTATTGTTGAAGCTCAAACAACCATTACCTTTGCCGATGTACCAGCTGATCATTTTGCCTTTCAGCAAATTAGTGATTTAACCCTTAAAGGAAGTATTCACGGTCAAGATAATTTCTATTTTCCTAATCGTGTTATCTCAAGAGGTGAATTCCTAAAAGTAGCAATGCATGATGCTGGTCTAGTGAATAGCACTTGTGCCAGCAATCAAGCACATTTTAGTGATATTACTAATAATGTATTTAGCCAAGAAATTCACTGTGCTGTATATCAGAGAATAGTCTGGGATGGTAAAGAAAACTTTTTTCCTCATCAACCCATTACTCGTGAGCAAGCAATTCTATGGCTAGTAGCAATACGCCGAATAGTGCCAGAAACAAATCTAAGCAGCTCCTTTCCCGATGTTCGCGATAATAGAACTATGGCCTATATTGAAACTGCCAAGCGCTTACAATGGGTACAGGGTAATAATGGGCTTTTTTACCCTCACAATTCATTAAGTAGAGCTGAAGCTGCTAAAGTTATTGTTAATTCTCGACATTAAGCTAGACTGGGTGGGCTTATATTGCATTGATGCAAATTCTCCTGGATCAGGTCAGCAAACAATATCCTCTTTTTGAGAAAAGTCCCGGTATCTGGGGCAGTCTTAAAAGTTTATTTTATCGTAAGAAGAAAAGCAAAACGGCAATTAATAATGTTTCTTTCACCATCCCTTCAGGCAGTTTTATTGGTTTATTGGGCCCCAATGGTTCCGGTAAAACCACTTTAATGAAAATGCTCAGTGGTATTTTGGTACCTACGGAAGGGCAAATTCAGATTGGCCAATATATTCCCCAGCACAGAGATCATCAATTTTTGCAAAAAATTAGTTTGGTCATGGGCCAAAAAAGTCAATTGTGGTGGGATTTACCAACCATGGATAGTCTGCACTTTTTTGCTAGTATTTATGGTCTTTCAAAAACTGAATTTAGTCAAAGAGTCGCTTTTTTAAGTGAATTACTGGCTATTGAAGATTTACTTCATACTCCAGTGCGTAAACTATCCTTAGGGGAGCGCATGCGTTGTGAACTACTAGCAGCCTTATTACACTATCCCCAAATTCTTTTTCTTGATGAACCTACCATTGGATTAGACATTGTTTCCCAACAAAAAATACGGAAATTTATCAAGCAGTATCATGTCAGTCAAAAAGCAACCATTTTATTAACATCGCATAATATGGCCGATATCGATACTCTTTGCGATGATTTAATGATATTGCATAAGGGAGATATTGTTTTTCAAGGATCGGTAAACAATTTCAAACAAACCCATCCAATCCATCCCGTAATCCAGCTAACATTGCAGCAACCGCAAACGATCCCACCACTGCCAGTAGTAGCAAACATTGAGCAGACGACAGAACTTGTCCTACAAATTACTGTCCCGTACAATGAACTCGCAAATGTTGTCAGTATTTTATTGAAAGAATTAAGGATTGTCTCACTCAGTATCAAGGAACCGACACTAGATGAGATCATGCATGACTTCTTTCTTACCCAGACTTCTTCTTAATTTACTTCCGTGAACAAAAAACAATTACTCACTCCTCAATCTCAAGATTTTTCACAATGGTACCTAGATATCGTCCAACATGCAGAATTAGCTGACTATTCGTCAGTTAAAGGTTGTATGATCATTAAACCTTATGGGTATCGTATTTGGGAATTAATTCAAGCAGATCTCGATCGTCGCATCAAAGCTCGCGGTGTCCAGAATGCTTATTTCCCATTATTTATTCCCGAAAGCTTTTTACGCAAAGAAGCCGAGCATGTAGAAGGATTTGCGCCAGAAGTTGCTGTGGTCACTCACGCCGGCGGGAAAAAGCTCGATGAAGCTTTGGTAATAAGACCCACTTCTGAAACTATTATTTATGATACCTATGCTAAATGGATTGAGAGTTATCGTGATTTACCTTTACTAATCAATCAATGGGCTAATGTTGTTCGTTGGGAAATGCGCACCAGGCCTTTTTTACGCACTACAGAATTCTTATGGCAAGAAGGACATACTGTTCATGCCACCAAAGAAGAAGCTGATACGGAAACATTGGCAGCATTAACTATGTATCAAGACTTTGCTCGGGACATGTTAGCCTTACCAGTATTAGCTGGTTATAAATCAGAAAAGGAGAAGTTTTCTGGTGCGCTCTATACTATGGGTGTTGAGTCCTTGGCAAAAGATGGTAAATCGATTCAATTTGGCACCTCACATAATTTAGGTCAAAACTTTGCTAAAGCTTTCAATATCAGTTTTTCTGATACCGATGGCCAAAGAAAAACACCTTGGCAAACTAGTTGGGGTGTATCTACTCGGATGATTGGTGCATTAATTGTTAGTCATGGTGATGATGATGGCCTCAAATTACCGCCACCAGTTGCACCTATTCAAATTGTGATGATACCCATCGCCCGTGAAGCAGCAGACGCAAAAAAAATTATCGAACAACTCAATCAATTCAAACAAGACTTAACCCCGGTCAGAGTACATATTGATAGCAGAGATGGAGTCAGTATCGGTTTCAAACGCAATGAATGGGAAATGAAGGGTGTGCCATTGCGTTTAGAAATGGGTATGCAAGAGCTTGCTCAAAATATAGTGAGTATTGCTCGTCGTGATACCGGTGAAAAATTGGCCATTCCTCTAGATCAAGTAAGCTCAGCTTTGCCCAAATTATTAGATCAAATAACTACTGACATGTATCAGGCCGCAAAGACATATGTCGAATCTGCTATTACCGAAGTTCATAATAAAGAGGACTTTGATCGGGTAATTGAAAAAGGAGGTTATGCTAAAGCGTATTTTTGCGAAGATCCAGCAATGGAAAAAGAAATACAAGAAAAAACTAAGGCTACTACTCGAGTAGTAGTAATGGGCGACACAAAACCAGGAACATGTTTCTATTCTGGCAAACCAGCTGAGCGACAATGGTATTTTGCTAAAGCGTATTAAATATGTTTAGTAAATTTTTTGGCGCTTTTTCACATGATATTGGTATTGATTTAGGAACAGCGAATACATTGGTATTCGTGCGTAGTAAAGGCATTGTGATCAATGAACCTTCTGTAGTAGCAGTAAATGAAAAAACCAAACAAATCCTGGCTATTGGTGAAGCTGCTCGTCAAATGGTGGGGCGAACTCCTTCACATATAGTAGCGATTAGACCATTGGTGGATGGTGTTGTTTCCGATTTTGAAATTACTGAACAAATGCTCCGTTATTTCATTGATAAAGTACATAAAGAATCATTTACTCTTTTCCCTAGACCAAGAGTAGTAATTGGCATACCTTCAGGAGTAACAGAAGTAGAGAAAAAGGCAGTAGCCGATGCGGCTAGAAATGCTGGCGCCAGACAAAGCTATCTTATCGAAGAACCAATGGCTGCTGCTGTAGGCGCCAATTTGCCCGTACAAGAAGCTACAGGTTCCATGATAGTGGATATTGGTGGTGGCACTACTGAAGTGGCAGTAATTTCATTGGGTGGCATTATTACCAGCAAATCACTACGCATCGCGGGCGATAAATTGAATGAAGACATTATGCAATACGCCAAAGATCATTTTAATTTACTGCTTGGGGTCAGAACTGCGGAACGAATGAAATGGGAAATTGGCAATGTCTATGAGACTAGAGAAAGGGGAGTGTTTAATGCTCGCGGCAGAGATTTAGTTACTGGATTACCCAAAGAAATACAATTTGATGAAAAGATGATCCGTGATGCCTTGATGAAGTCAGCTATGATTATTAGTGAAACTGTGCGCTTTACTGTCGAGCAGACACCACCAGAATTGGTAGCAGATATTATGGAAAGAGGTATTACTCTTGCTGGTGGAGGAGCTTTACTACGCGGTTTAGATCAATTAATTGCCGCCCATACGCATATGCCAGTTTATTTAGCAGAAGACCCCTTATCTGCAGTAGTTCGTGGCACTGGTCAAGTATTAGAAAATCTTGATACATTGCGTGAGGTATTAGTTTCCACTGAAGATCACTCGCTTCTTAAATAAATCATTTTTATGCTTATTGCTCGTTTCGTGTGGAATTGGATTATGAACAGCTTAGTGCTAGGACTACTAGTAGTTTTAATACCAAGCATCCAAATTCATCCCGGACTTAGTGCCCGTGAACAAATCCGCTTATTTTTACTTGGCGGTTTGATTCTTGGTTTGGTAAATAGTATCATCAAGCCCTTATTGAAGCTATTTTCTTTGCCATTAATATTATTAACTGGTGGCTTATTTTTGATTGTGATTAATATGATTGTCCTGGCTATAGTTACTTGGCTTGTGCCAGAAATAGTGATCCCTGATATTATGACTTATATTATCGCTGCTGTTTTGCTTGGGATACTCAACACCATTGAAAACCTATTTTTTGTCTAGTACTATAACTTCGTAATTTTCATTTATGAACTTTCTTCAGTATATCTTTGTTGCCAACGCGGTTTTGCTTATTCTTTTTATTCTTTTACAATCCCGAGGAGTGGGTTTGTCTAGCACCTTTGGTGGCGATGGTACCTTTTACCGTACACGCCGAGGTCCAGAAAAATTGCTTTTTAGCTTGACCATTCTTTTCACCACTACATTTGCTTTACTTAGTTTAATCATTCCTCTTTGGGATAGCATTGTTGCCGGACTTCGTTAATCAAATATGATTTCTTATAAAGAAATTTCTCATTTTTTCCCGCGGGCAGAAAGAGCAGTTCTTGCTTTATTACTGACAGTAGCTTTAGTAAGCTCTACTTTTCTGATTGATAAAAGTATCTTTTCATCGGCTAGAGTTCGATCATTGGCAAATACTGGTGAAACTCTTTCTATCGCTCATATCGGCACTACAGAGAGCTTGAATAGTTTGTATTGTACTAGTTCAATGACCGTTCGTACCGCTTGTAGCTTGGCTTTTAGTGGTTTATTTAGCGTCGATCCTTTTAATCACACTCTCAAAAATGCTTTGGCCAATGAAATGAGCATAAGCAATGATTTAAAAACATATACAGTCACCTTACAAAGAGCACAATTCCATGACAATGTGGCCGTAACCAGTGCTGATGTGGTTTTCACCTATAATACCTTAGTGAAAGATCCTAGTTACGATGGTCCCTATAAAGGAGCTTTTAATGGTGTGAAAATTACAGCACAGGATCCCAATACTGTAGTTTTCACTCTGGATGAGGCCAATACTTTTTTCCCGTACAACCTTACCATTGGTATTTTACCTCAACATATTCTCGACGATGTACAATCAATCAATGATTTCTTAAGTCATCCATTTAATCGTAACCCTATTGGTACTGGTAAATATAAAGCCTCCTCCATTGTCAAGGATTCGAACACTAGCGAAATTAGGCTTACAGCATTCAATGATTTTTTTGGTGAGAAAGCGTATATCCAAAATATTCATCTTACCGGCTATTCTAAAATAGAGGACCTTAAGCGAGATATGCATAAATTTGACATCGCTTATGCAGAAAACTTGGCAACAGAAACAACAAATAATGATTATACGGCATATGACTTCACCCTACCACAATATGTTGGTCTCTTTTTTAACAACAATAGTGGTCCTCTGAATAACAAAAATATCCGCTTAGCAATAAAAGTAGGAACCGATCGAAATAAAGTTGCTCAACTAGCTGATAGTTTACAATTAGTTGATTCACCCTTGCCCGAAGTTTTAACTCAAAAGATTACTTATGATCTAGAGAAAGCAAAAAGCTTACTGAACACTGCTAAGGTTTCCGCCGATACTCCAATAGAAATAAAACTCGTATATCGCAAAGATCCAATGCTAGAAAAAGTGGCTACTGAAATTGCTCAACAATGGAAACCTTTGGGTATTAATTGTATTCTGATTGGCCAGGAGTTTGGGGAATTACAAAATAATTTTCTCAAACCAAGAAGCTATGATGTATTACTGATAGGCGAGCGCTTAGGAGGGAATATTGATCTTTATCCTTATTTTCATTCTTCTCAAATCAAATATCCTGGCCTAAATTTTTCTCTCTATAAAAATGTTGCTGTTGATAACTTGCTGAGCAAAATTCGCTTAACTCTTGATAACCAAGAGCAAAAAAAGCTTCTCAATCAAGCTTATGACAAAATTTTAGAGGATATGCCAGTGCTTCCTTTATATACAAACAGAGATACTATTTTCATCAATAAAAGGGTTCACAACACCTTTCTGCCGGCAAACCCGACTAGTCCTGAGCAATTATATGCCTTGATTAGCGCCTGGTATATTGCAGAAAAGCAAATCTGGATATAAACTAACCGCGCTTTTGATTTATTGTTTTTTCACTTTTTTTATTTATGAAGCTCGTTCTGATTCAAGATGTTCCTCATCTCGGTAGAAAACATGACATGGTTGATGTGAAGCCAGGTTATGGTAGAAATTTCCTTTTGCCTCGTAGTTTAGCTACTTTCGCTACGCCAGCTTTAGTGGCTCAATCACAAAAAATGCAAGCTAAAAGATTAGAAAGCCGTAAAAAGATGCAAGAACAAGCGAAAGAGCTAGCGCAAAAGATTAAGAATGTACAGCTTACTTTTGCTCGTCGGGTAACTAGTAAAGGTACATTATATGGATCTGTAGGTGCTTCTGAGATCGCTAAGGATTTAGCAAAAGAAATTAGTTGCTCTCTTGATAGTGAAGCTATTCGTATGTCCACCCCAATTCGAAAATTGGGTGAACACAAGGTAACTATTCACTTAGCTGATGATGTAGAAGCCCTGATTCATCTTAAAGTTATTAAACAAGCTTAATTCATGTCTGCATCTGAATATATCAAAACTGTCAGTATTGCTGATACAGTTGTACAAGAAGTAGCCGGCCGTAGTGTCGTGGTGACTCGCAGTACTATGGATCAAGTTCAAGGTGATGATATTGAAATGCATCAATCAATAGCCAAAAATGTCGTGAGCGAAAACGATGTACTTAGCTATCAAAGTATTGTGGGTACACTCCAAGGAAGAATAGTAAAAACTCAACGTTCTTTTAGTGTCTATACCAAAGCTGAGGTAATTGAGAGCAGAAGCAGCATTTCGTTAGTAACCTCAGCGGAAACAATACAGGGTACTTTGTACACTGTATTTACCAAAACGACGGCTGCTATTTTTGCGGGAACTTTATTACTTGGTTTATACTTTCTAAGAAAACGTTCTCGTTAATTTTATGGAAAATTTCGTTGCCCTTATTGGTCGACCAAATGTAGGTAAGTCGACATTGTTTAATCGTATCTTAGGTTTTCAAAAAAGCATTACCCATAAGCAAGCGGGGACAACTTTAGATGTGCTTTATGGCACAGTAGAGACTCCGAGCGGTAGCTTCATTTTGGCTGACTGCCCGGGAGTATTTGAAAACTTCTCCGATCCGCTTAATGTGCAGGCGCAGGAACGAGCCTTGGCCTTATTTCAAAAAGCTGCTTTATTGGTATTAGTAATGGATACCACCTTACCGCCTAGTAAAGAAGATCGAACCCTGGTGCAGTGGTTACGCAAACATGATCAACACTTCATTGTCTGTGCCACCAAAGCTGACCAGAGAAATAGCGAAGAGCATATCGCTGCCATCGAACAATTGACTGGCCAGGAAGCTTATCCTGTTGCTGCCTTACAGGGAGGAGGTATAGATCGTTTGATTCTGGGTATTAAGGACTTTTTCATTACTAATAAAATTCCTTTATTGCCAGATACTGCTAATAGCCCGAAACCTGATATTAAGGTGGCACTTTTAGGCAGACCTAATGCCGGCAAATCTACTTTATTTAATTATTTGGCAGGGGAGGAACTGTCTCTCGTTTCTGATATTCCTGGTACCACTCGTGATCCACTTGATGTGATCACCAATTATCCTGAGCTTAATATGTCCATTCAGTGGATTGATACTGCCGGTTTACGAAGGCGAGCCAAGATTGCCGATAATATAGAGTACATTTCTTATTTACGGTCTCATAAAGTCATTGAACAATGCGATATTGCCGTACTACTAATCAGCGCTGAGAATATGGTAGTACACAGAGACGAAACTATTATTCAATATATCTTGGAACAACGTAAGGGTTTAGTAATCGTAGTAACCAAGAGTGATATAGTCAGTCATGAAGTACTCAAAAAATTTGAACAAGAGATGCGCTATATACTGCAATATGCCAAATGGGCACCAATAGTACCGTTGTCTGTACATGAAAAAAAGGGGGTAGATAATTTGCTCCACATCATTCAACATGTAGCAGCCCAGTACAGTAGAACAATATCGACACAGAAAATTAACAAATTTTTGGAATATTTTCAAAGCCTTCATACCGCACCATTGATCAAAGGCAAGCGTGCCAAAATGTATTATGGTCTACAAACCGATACCAAGCCTCCTCATTTTCTATTTTTTGTTAATGATGACGATGTCTTTCGATTCTCCCATGTGAGAGCAATTGAAAATAATTTGCGCCAATATTTTGAGCTGGAAGGAACGCCAGTAATTATTGAGTATCGCTCACGTCGTGAAAAGACTGAGGAATAAAATGAACAAAACGAATTCTTGCCGATAAATCCTGATAGAATGCTATCTGATATTGGTGAGGAATTTTAATAGTGTCATTGAGTAGAAGATCTTTTTGCTCAGGAGAAATTTCCCACCACATCTCAGGATATGCCCCGTGAGGGTATAAAGCGACAATATGAGCTAATAACTTTCGACAAAGATCAAGCCCATCAGGTCCACCAGACAATGCTAATTTTGGCTCAAATAAACGCACACTATCAGTAAGAGTTTGATAGATATGTTCATTGAGATAAGGCAAATTGGCTACAATTAATTTGGGTAAATTAGTTTGCGGCAAAAAAGAGTCCAAGAGATCCCCCTGCTGAAACTTGACAAGATTAATACTGATGTTTAATTGTTTGGCATTTCTTTGGGCAACAGCCAAAGCATGTTCACTGATATCAACCAGAACATAGCGATGCTGACTAGCTAAATGAGCCAGAGTTAGTCCGATACAGCCAGAACCAGTACCAATATCGGCCACTAAACTTGGCACTGGATAGGATGATAGTGAATTAAGTACATGAGCAATTAACTCTTCAGTTTCTTGTCGAGGAATAAGCACATGCTTATCAACAAAAAAGTCGACATCATAAAATCGCTTATAACCAACGATGTAAGCAAGGGGCTCTCCACTAATCAACTGCCGCGCTGAATTAAGTATGGCATTGATAACATTGCTAGGAGGAACAAAATCTTGATGCGTCAGAACCCACAAACGATCTTTTTTGAGAAAATGAGCAATCAACACTTCAATTTCATGCCTATTTGTACTAGAAAACATTTTAAGCACCGATGCAAGGTCCACCATATTCTAGATAATAAAACGCCGTTAATAGGAACGACAGTACGATAGCCGAGCAGGGGACATGTGCACAAGTTGGTATTAAATACTTAGTATGCACAATGTATCTTGTGCGATCTTTTTGCTAATCAGCATGTTTTACACAAAGCCAAGTCTATGGCTTACTATTGACACAATTCCCCTAAAAACCCTTACCTGTTAATTTCCCTGAGCTCCACTGAGCCGATATATCGGCGAAGAGCTACCAGCTAATAAAGGCGATGCCAATGAATCAAAAGTAATTACAATTTCATAGCTTTGCCCAGTTGCGTCTACTGTATATTTATATTCTTGAGCTGGAAATGCAGGATCTTGAATACGACGAGTCAAAAGACTGCTACCAATTAAACTATTCAACAAACTAGTATAGTTACTTGCCCCTGGGTAACGCCCTTTACTATCATAATAAGCCTTCAATGCCACCCTTAAATCATTAACATCTTGGGCTCTTTGAGCATCATTACTTGACAATGGCACTACCGATGGTGTTGGTCTAACTATAGTTTGTACCACGGTTGGCAATGGCGTCACTACTGTGGGCATTGGTGCAGAAACGAAGAACCAACGGTAAATTAAGTAAATCACCAAACAAACAATAGCAAATCCCACCCCCAAAACTGTCAACGCTAACCAGGGTCCGGTATGCTCACCACCCTCCTCTGCTCCAGCTATATTGGTAGCACTATCAGGATGCAATTCTTTTGCCGGCAGCTCTTGATGAATAGGCATTGATACCTCTGCTAAATCTTTATCATCAAACTGCACATTCACTCTCGGAGTCCCCTGCTCCACAGCCACTGGCGTTGGCTCAACTGGTGCAGGCTCCAAAACATTAATTGACTCTGGAACATTATTGACTGGCTCAGGCTCTGACTCAGCGGCTGGTAAAGGTTCATAATTCGTTGATGTACTTTCCGGCTCTAGTATAGAGGCCGACTGGCTAACAGCCATTTCGGACTGAGTAGCAGCTGCAGTGTAAGCTGGCTCTTGCGTAAAGTTGGGCGGGGTAGGAACTTCTAAAGGCGCAGGGATTAGCGTATCAGACGTTTCCGTCTGTGAGATCACGGGATCATCAACCGGCATCACCATAGCGGGTTCCTGACTTTGGCTCATATTAGCGGGCTCAGCCTGCATTGGTGCCGGCTCTGCACTAACAGGCAATGGAGTACCACACGCGATACAGTGCGTTCGTCCTGACATGTTTTCCGTACCACAGAATGAACACTTCATAATTAAAAGATACGATCTAAATAAACAATATAACGCTCGCGAGATGTTTGATATGGCCAACAGGTAAAGAGCACAAGCTCTTCTCTGCCATAATCGGTTACTATACTGCTTGTATTAGCTCCCACAACTTCTTGTTTTACCACTTTATATTTCAACTGTTGACCCTGAAATTGAATAAATACTTCATTGCCGATCACCAATCGGTTTAAATTTTTGAACACTTCATTAAAATTGGACCGCACATAACTAAAATTTGAGGAATGACCAAAAATCACTGTCTTGTGACCACTTGCTGGTGGGTAAAGCAATTGTCCTACACCAAGTTTCAAATCATCTTTCCATTTGGCATCAATTCGAGCATCAGTAGGGGTGACAGGAATATTCTGTAATCCTAAAGCCGGTATACTGATAGAATAGGTACCAATATTTTCACTATTAACGGCAGCCAATACTGGTCCGCTTGTACGAGGTTGGGTGGGAACCAATTGAGGTTGAGAAGCTGGTACTGCTGGCACAGGTGCTGGAGTAGAAGTAGCCACTGGAGTTGGAATAGCCACAGGCGTCGGTGCTGGTGGGATAACTCTGGGAGCAACCGGTACTGAGGTTACTGGTCTTGGGAGGACAACTGGCTTAGGTGTTGTTGCCGCGGCAATTGGCTTTGGCGTAACAGTAGGCTTCACTGGAGCCGGCAATACACTAATCGATGGACCACTATTTACTACTACAGGTTCAATTGTCGGCTGAACTTCAACTGTTGGTTGAATCTCAACTGTATTAGCAGCCAATGGCTCAGAAACATTATACAGTGGCTCTAATGTGAAAGCAGCTGTTTCATCACGCAAAGCTAATATGCGCGTATCATGGTAACTCATCATTTGCTCGACAAAATGATTCAACAAAGATTGTTCTTGATAGGCCATGTTTGTCACCAGACCATCTCCATTACCGGACGAAGCTGTCAAAGCAGCAATAGCAAGAGTGAGGATTGAGTACATAGCACAGTTACTTCAATATATTTTAAAACAAGTAGAGCAGAAGGTCAACCCTTAAGGTAGCCATGTAAGCGGATCTATCGCAGAACCATTTTGGCGCACCTCAAAGTGTAAATGTGGACCAGTATAGTAAGGACCTGTTCCTTTGGTACCAGGCATACCGCCAGTCAAAGCGACAATCTCGCCCTTTCGCACGATATCTCCTTTCTCTACAAAAATTTTAGGTAAATGTCCATATACAGTAGTAATATCGCGACCTGATTCATCGCTGCCATGATAAAGCACCAAGTAGCTATAGCCGCCATCATTACGATCAACGATATGCAATACGACTCCATTAGCTGGCGATCGAATCGGTGTTTCTGGAGGTTGAGGAATATCAATTGCTGAGTGAGGGAAGCCAAAGAGCCGCTGATAACCAGAATCACGGAAGTAAGCGCTGATACCTTTATAAGCCGCGTCAACTGGCCAGATGGCACCGTTCTGAGGATTAGTGAGTGCAAATTTATCACCGAACTTAACCTCAATATTTGCTAAACTATCTGGTGTTTTAATTTTTTCAATTTCACCTTGCAGACCGACGATATCCGCTTCCACCTGCTCCATTTGTTTTTTGAACTCTTGTAACATTAATTGGTATTCTTCCTCTTTACCTTGGGTTTTATCGAGAAGGAAACGCTTTTCTTCTTGCTGTCTATTAAGAACCAATTGTTGATCGTTCAATTCTAAACGAAGACGATCTAAACGATTCTTCTTCAGCTCAAGGGAACTTTGCTCACTGCTTAGCTGTTCATGAGAAATTTTGAGTTGCTCAAGTAGACTTCGTCCGGTAGCTTCAAGTGACTCCATGTTTTGCAATTCGTCTAAAGAATCAGCAAAGGTTTTGTGGGACAACAACACTTGTAAAACCGAGGTATTCTCTTGCTCGTAAATTGCTTGTATATAAGCTGCTATTGCTCTTTTTTGTTCACCAATTTCTTTTTCTTTGAGCAATAAACGATTGGTAATCGTATCTATTTGACCATGTAAGGTTTTTAATTCTGTATCGAAACGAGCAATATTAGCTTTGGTCTCCTGCGCTTGCTGATCAAGAAATAACAACTCTTCTCGTAAGGTAGTGTTTACCGTTTGAATTGCCTGATATTTCTGCAGACTGTCTTCAGCTAGAGATTTTAAGCGATCTTGCTCACTTTTTGAATGTAAAAAATCCTGTAATAACTGCTTTTCAGCAGCATTGGCCCGGGCAACAGCTTCTCTATCTGCATCAGTGATAGCAGGAGGTGTGTTTTTGATTACTGGCTTAGCTACGGGCTTGGCTGTGGTTACTTGAGAAGTTGCAGTGGCTCGCGCCGAAGGCGTGATAGCTTCCCAAGTACGAACAAAATCAGGATCTACTGGTAACTCAGCAGCTATTGCGGCTGAAGAAAAGTTCAGAAGAGTACCAGCAATAATTCCACTAAGTGAAATTACTGTAAAAAATGTGATCTGCTTTGGGGGAAAGCGCATAAAACTGTTTCTATTCATAGTAGCAAAACCAATGACTCAGCACAATACCATCACTGGCAATAAAAAGCTACTCCAAGAGGTTATCTATTAATTTTGCCAGCTCATAATCTTTATTAGTTATCTTACCAGCACTATGTGTGCTGAGCAGAACTTTGACCTGGTTGTAGTTATGCAGAAAAAGATCCGGATGATGATCACATTGTTCTGCCAACACACCGATGTTATTGATAAAAGCAAGAGCTTCCTGAAATGTCCCAAACCCAAACTCCTTTACTAAGCACTGATCTTTTTCTAACCAAGCAGTCATAAAAGAATATTAACGATTGCAGTCTATTAACCCATAGAGAGTGTATGCTTGCAAATGTAAAAAAAATCAATACACTTATGATGCTTTGGCGACGTGGCGGAGTGGTTACGCAGGGGTCTGCAAAACCCCGTACACCAGTTCAATTCTGGTCGTCGCCTCCAATAAAAATCTCAATAGAAGCTATGTAATGGATCTATGGGGGGATCTTTCTATTGCTATAGTAATAAAGAAATATATAATACTGGCAAAGCGCCTGAGCCAGGAGAATGGGCCTTGCAAGCTGAGAGATGAACAAGCTGGATATACTGCATCAGTAGTTTCTTCGGAAGAAGACCGTAATCACACTTCACACCGATGTCGATATTACGGAGTCGGTAAGCAAGGTTGCATTGGTAACAGTGTAACAAAACAAGGTGGCACCATGTCGCATGCGCGGCGTCCTTGTAAGGAATATCTTTAATCTTTTTCCTTATGAAACGCTTACTTACTGGTGACCGACCGACGGGACGATTGCATCTAGGACACTATGTGGGCTCATTGCAAAATAGAGTGGCCCTGCAACATAGCCATGATACTTTTATTATGGTAGCAGATGTACAAGCACTCACAGATAACTTCGCTAATCCTCAAAAGGTACGAGCAAATGTCTATGAGGTGGTATTAGATAATTTGGCAGTAGGCATTGACCCTGACAAGGTTACTTACTTTATTCAATCTCAAATTCCCGAGATTGCTGAGTTAACTATATTCTTTCTCAATTTAGTAACAGTGGCCCGCTTACAACGCAACCCCACTGTCAAAGAAGAGATTAAACAAAAGAGCTTTGGCACCAGTATTCCAGCAGGTTTCTTTTGTTACCCTGTATCACAAGCTGCAGACATACTGACATTTAAGGCAGAAATAGTGCCTGTAGGTGAAGATCAAAATCCCATGCTGGAACAGACACGAGAGATTGCCGACAAATTTAATAGTTTATATGGTGCGCTATTTCCTAGACCAGAAACTGTACTGGGCCAAACAGCAAGATTAGTTGGTATCGATGGCAATAATAAAATGGGGAAAAGTCTTGGTAATACTATCTGTCTGGCAGATACTGCTAAGACCACTGAGCAAATGATCATGGATATGTACACCGATCCTAATCGCAAAAAAGCTACTGACCCAGGGAAAGTTGAGGGTAATCCACTATTCATTTATCTTGACGCTTTTGCCTCAACTAATGAGCTGGCTCAGATTGAAGATTTCAAAATACGTTATCGTGAAGGACGTGTGGGTGATGTGGAAATAAAAAAGTATTTGGCTAATTTACTTAACCAGCTACTCTCACCTATTCGCATGAAGAGAGTGGCACTGGAAAGGCAGCCCCATCTTGTGCAGGAGTTATTAAAGAAAGGAACTGCAAGAGCAAAAGTAGAGGCTCAGCAAACACTCAGGGAGGTGAAGGAAGCGATGAAGATTCTTTATTAGGATTTAGTAGTGAATTTGTTGCAAAAGTACTAACTAATTATGCTAGCAGAGCCTGATAACAAAGCTCGCAATAAATAATTGCCTCACTTTCAGAGGAGAAGCTGGTAAGAGTAGACTTACTACAGTTGGCACATATAGCATCTCGCACTTTTCGTGGATTTTTCATACGCATTAAAGCCCGTCTCCTTTCATCAGGATGTAAGCGAGGCAAAGGCAGAGAAAATTCTCTATAGAATACTAACTCTTGCTTAGTAATACGAAATGGCCGGCCACTGAGCACACATATTACCGCGCTATCCACAAGCTCATTCGGCGCATCTTGGATATCGTCAGGTAGATCTGAGGCAGCAATAAACTTATCTACTTGAGGTTTTGGCGCTATATAATCTGACCAGTGATATCCTCGCTGCAGTGCAGACTTTTTATCAGTGGGGAAATATTCAAAAGCAGTGCTTTCATTGTAACCAAAGGGAGAAATAGTCGATGGGAAAAACTCACCCCACTCTCCTTTTTGTTGCATGGTATTGATTAATTCTACCAGCAACTTTTCATATTCACTTTTCGTGTATTCTTTGTTAAAAATACAATATTGTTTATTTTTGAGACCGATACAGCCAAAAAGATCATGAGAGTTGCGACATGATTGGCAATAATAGAGATCTGAGGAATCATAGCAGTCGAAAGACCAAAGACAGTGCTGACAATTGACTACCGCATAGCATTCATAACAATGCGTCATATTGACGCTACCATAACAATCGTAACAGTTAAAAGCCTTCATATTGTCAATGCCATAACAGCAACGCTCTGCTTCTACCATATGAAAAGAGACGTAACAATCTTTAGCATTATTGTTCATATCACCTTGGTCACAGTTTTCTACATTAAAGTTCCGTAAAGCTCTCCGGGGAAAAGTTTTAACAAAGTTGGCAAATTCTTCAGCCATTTTTTCCCAAGCAGCAAAACTACCAGTAGCATAGGCTTTCTTTTGCTCAAAGTACTCTTCCTTAGTGTACTGCTTATTCCAAATACAATACTTCTTATGGTGTAAATTCACACAAAACATGCAGTGATCTAAATGTTTGCAATCTGCAATAAACGCTGAGTCGGAAATATTTTCACTATTCATGACATATTGCGCCCGGAAACAATATTGAGAATTAACGCATTGGAAACAAAGCTCTCCATCAAAGAGCCAAAAGTTATTAATACAGTTTTTGAGATTTACATAGCCATAATTGTACATACTGTCTTGGCCATAATCTCCCCAGAAACAGAGATAACAATTCTTCGCCTCATAGGCAAAGTTGTTATACTCTATCGCTTCTTGACCACCAAAATTGAGCAATGCCTGATGGGGTACTTTGCAAGCAAAAGTATGAAATTGGGGGAAGAAAGCTCGTTTAGGATCACAATCATTTTGATATTGCATGGCGTCAAACCCATCTTTTCTCAGTTCTGTCATTTCGCCCACCAAGTATGGTGCTTCAGGAGAATACATGGAAATAATGTCTTTTCCAGTAAGACTACTTTTTCTCAGATAAAGAGCCGTTTCATTACGAGCAGCTAGGCGTCTAATCAGTCGACATTCAGGACAGAGAGTAGGAGTTGGCACTGACAAAATATGCTCCCCGATCTGAGGAGAAATATTCCGATAGAAATCCTCATCTTTATCTCTAATAGTAAAGCTCTGGTGGCATTGCAGACATGATTTAGTGTCAGCCATGAAGATAAGACGATTATTGCGCTAAGAGAGTAGCAAAAGTGGGATGAGATGAGAAACTTCATTTGACAGCTTTAGACTCTTTCAAGTAAGTTTGCCTTGCTTCCACCCAGTTATGCCATCATCTATTTATCTACAATTTGCAGAGAATAACAGTCGCAATGGCGCAGCTGTGGTCGTCATCTTGGTATAGACTAAGAGGCGCTTTTTAGCATATAGGTCCTCTTGGTCTAGAACTAAGAGTTTTTTTTAAATTCTGAGTGGAGATAAAGGCCAGAAACATCTTTAAAACTATTATTGTATGACAACATCATTCACCAATTATAAACACACGCAGATAGAGCAAAAGTGGCAGCAATTTTGGCAAGAAGAGAATATCTATACTTTCGATAATACTTCCGAGAAAGAAGTATTTAGCATAGATACTCCCCCCCCCTATGTATCTGCTGACCATTTGCACGCTGGACATATTATGTCTTATGGGCAAGCTGACTTTATAGCTCGCTACAAACGTATGCGAGGCTACAGTGTTTTTTACCCTATGGGATTTGATGATAATGGCTTACCGACAGAAAGATTCGTTGAGAAAAAGTACAATATTAAAAAGTCTCATATTCAGCGTAAAGAATTTATCAATCTTTGTTTGCAAGAAACTCGCAAAGGCGCTGAAAACTATCGTGATCTATGGGAAAAACTAGGCATATCAGTAGATTGGACAAAAACCTACAGCTCGATAAATCCCCTTGCCACGAAGGTGTCACAAGCCTCATTAATAGATTTATATAAAAAAGGCATATTATACCGCGATACTAAACCTGTACTCTGGTGCACTCATTGCGAAACAGCTTTAGCTCAAACTGATGTGGAAGAGGAAGAGCAGGAAAGTGAAGGGAAACTTTATTACATTTCATTCACTAGTTCAGAACAGGAGACTTTGCCCATCGCGACAACAAGACCTGAGCTCTTGGCTGCTTGTGTTGCTTTATACATACATCCAGATGACAAAAGATATCAGCATCTATTGAATCGAAAAGCGATCGTACCCTTATTTAATTATGAGATTCCTATCTATTGCAGTGAAAAAGTATTGATGGAATTTGGTACTGGACTCATGATGGTTAGCACATGGGGAGATAGAGAAGATATTGAAAAATGGCAAAAGGACAACTTGCCCACTAAAGCGGTAATAGATAAGCAAGGTAAAATGGTAAATATCCCTGAACCATATTTGGGATTAACTACTCAAGCCGCACGAGTAACGATTGTGAAGGACTTACAAGAAAAAGATTTCTTCATTAAGGAAGAATCAATTAGCCAAAGGAAGTTAGTGCATGAGAGATGTGCTACTCCTCCAGAGTTCATTTTAAGCAAGCAATGGTTTATCAAGGTGGCAGACAAGAAAGATGTTTGGTTGGAAATGGGGAATAAAGTTCAATGGCATCCTTTGTCACGAAAGCAAGATTATGACCTCTGGGTAAAAAGGCTTCAATGGGACTGGTGTATTTCTCGTCAGAGATTCTATGGAGTACCATTACCTATTTGGTATTGTAGTCAGTGTGATGAGCCTATTTTTGCTGCACCGGAACAATTACCCACAGATCCCACTACCGATAAGCCGCCCCTTGCTCATTGCCCAGGTTGTGAAAGTAGCACCTTTATTCCTGAGAAAGATGTAGCTGATACATGGGCAACATCTTCATGTACACCTTTTCTTCTACAGGAGTTAGTTTCTCCAGGTAATAAAAACCAGAACCTGTTTCCTGTATCTCTCAGACCTAATGCGTTTGAAATCATTCGCACTTGGGATTTCTACTCAATAGTGAAAAGTTATTATCACTTTCAAACTATTCCATTTGAGCATGTAATGATTTCTGGTCATGGATTGGATGCGCAAGGTAGAAAGATATCAAAACGCTTAGGTAATTATATTCCCTCTACGGAATTAGTAGCTACCTATGGAGCTGATAGTATTCGCTACTGGGCTACTGGAGCAAAGTTAGGCCAGAACTTACGCTTCAATATTGAGGAAATACACAAGGGCAAAAGAACTGTCCAAAAGCTTTGGAGTGTCGCGAACTTTTACCATCGCAACATTACCAATTCACTTGATATAAAGAGTGGTGTCGAACTCGAACCAGCCGACCAATGGATATTGAATGAATTAAATATGTGTATCAGAGAAAGTACTGAGGCATTTGAAGCTTATGATTATGCCAGAGCAAGAGAAGAAACCAGCGACTTTTTGTGGAAAAAGTGTGCCGACTACTATATTGAGTTTATTAAATATCGATTAATTGCTAATAATCATGCATCGAAAGTTGCTGCTCAAAATACTTTTCATCAAGTATTCTTTAACCTATTGAAATTATTTGCTCCAATACTTCCCTTTATTACTGAAGCAATTTATCAAGAACTTTTTAGAGAAAAAAATAGCCCCAAAAGTATTCACATAGCTCAATGGCCAAAAGTAACTTCGCAGACAAACGTCCCAAAAGGTTTCTCTGAGGTTATTGTAGCAATTGATGAGATACGCAAATACAAATCAGAACAGGGATTATCTCTCGGTGCTCAATTAGAAAAGTATCAACTCACCAGCAAAGTAGACTTGGTGAAATATGGATTACTGATCAAAGCGGTAATGCGTATCACAGAGCTTAATTGATAGTCTGTTAATCTAAAGAGAACAAATATACAAAAATGCTGGCGGAAAGTTGAAAGGTGTAAATTTGAGTGAGACTGCTTTGAATAATTTTTTAAGCTTACCTAAGCTAAAGATTGAGTATTGGATTTGCAAGTATAAGCCGCTTGGTTTAAGAGTTTTTAGGACAGCCTGAACGATATTTTCTCCCACTTTTTTGGGCAAACTTACCAAAGGTACTTCGGAAAAGATGGCATCAAATTGCTTAATGCTGTTTTGCTCAGCATATTCTGCCAACTTCTCAGCGGAATCATTGATCAAAATCACATTAGGCAAATTGCCAAAGCGCTGTTTGAGCACAGCAAATAAGTCTTCATTGTATTCAAATACTAGTAGCTTTTGTTGGCTCCGTAAATTACTAATAATATATTTCGTCACCGCGCCATCCCCCGCTCCGAGTTCAGCAATCGCCGCTACTTTTGGCCAATCAACCTGTTTACAGGCTAATTGGGAATAAGCGCGGCCAGTAGCTAATAAAGCGCCCATTTCACGAGGATGTTGGAAAAAATTTTTGAGAAAGCGCAGAGGCATGGGGGAAAATTACGAATTACAAATTACAAATAGAAGGGGAAAGGAATTAGGTTTAAAGAGAAATACCGACACCGATACCTACATTTGGTGGTGCTGGGGTTGCACCGAAATTTAGTACAGTGGCAACAATGGTGTAAGCGGCCAATACTATGATCAAACCGATTACAGCGTACAGGATGCCTTTCTTTGCTTGAGAGATTTGAGCATCTTCACCTCTAGCCATAGCGTAGCGGTAGCCGTTGAATACGAGATAAAGCAGCGCAACTACGCCAATCAAACCTAAAAAGAATCTTACTAGAACACTAAATGCTGTTTGGCGATCACGTAACAACAGCAACGGATTGGAATAGTAACTTTGCAGATTTTCAGTGGAAGGACCAGTGAAAGTGCCTACATACTTTCTATTAGGATCACCATTGAATTGTAATGGTTGTAGGCCATTACTTGCTGAGGGACTGGAGCTATTGCTGGTAGATTGGCTCGAATTTGATGTGTTGGTACCTGCAGTTTCTGCCTGAGCACATTCAGTAGTAATTCTATCTCTTTCGCTTTGAGGAACTACTTGATTAGGATCAACGTTTTCGCTCAGACGAATAAAACGATCATAACCGGTCATAGCACAACTTTCGTAACGTGTGGGTACTGTATATTGTTGAGATTGACAAAAGGCGCGCACTCTAAATTGATCCCTATTTCCAGAACCTGCAGTTGCACTTTGGCGCGTAATACAGGCATTCACATCTTCTTGAGGACGCGCACTGGGGTTTGAGCTACTCGAGTTAGTACTACTTGAAGGCGCAGAGCTCACTGCAGCGCTTGGTGAAGATGAAGTGCTAAGACGACTGCTATCATTGCCTGTAGTAGCATTGCCACTTTCATTGGGGAATCGCTGACGACAAGTAGCGGTGATGCTATCAAGCTGAGCATCAGTTAGCTGAATATTGTTGGTACTGGTATTTTGTTCTCGAGCTAAACGGGAAATTAAATTGGTAGCTTCAGATTGCAGACAAGAATCATATTGATTAGTGTCCTGGGCATATAATGGATAGGGAAAAGCTCCTAAAGTAAATATAGCTATGGCTAGAGTGAGAGCAGCAATCAACTTTGTTCCTCGATTCATAATGGTTAGCAATTCGTCTGCACTGTAGCATATCACTATACTTGCATACCACTTTTTTTCAGTGAATTTAGTCCCCCTATGGTGAGTTTATTTGTTTTGCTCTCAGCTTTATATTGATTATAGTAATACTTTTTATGCAAGACTTAGATTATTTAGGCATGGCAGTGGAGCAAGCCAGAGAATCAGTAAAGCGAGGCGGCTTTCCTGCGGGAGCAGTATTAGTACAAGATGATAAAGTTATTAGCAAAAGCATTAGCATTGGCAATATATTATATGATCCAACGGCTCATGCTGAAAGTATGAGCGTACGAAATGCCTGCAAGCTCTTACAAACTACCTGTCTTTCTGGCGCCACTTTATACGCTTCACTTCAGCCCTGCTTAATGTGTTTTTGTGCCGCCAATTGGGCTGGGTATTAGCCGTATAGTTTATGGCTGTAAAAAAGATACTGTGATGGTGAATAAGCGATATTATGAAGGTCAAAACAATATTGAAGAGTTAGACCAACAGAATACACATCACATTGAATTAGTTTATATCCCAGACTTAGAAGAACACATGCACCGGTTGGTTGCAGAATGGGAGAAGCAATTTAGTTGATAGCTTATACTCAGAAATAGTAAAGATTCTTCTTGATATAATGAAAAATCGACCAAATAAAGACATGGCTTCTACAAGATCATCAAGACGAATACTAAGACTGGGATAAGAATATACTTATAATTACAGTTACTTCTTTATTTTTTATTAGTTATTCTTTATTTTTTCGAGCTCGCTTAAATATCCTTAGGCAAAAGTAGAAGATAAAAATAACTAATGAAAAGTGAGGCTCGCTCGCAAGCGAGCTCGTGGTACCCCCAAAAGGAATCGAACCTTTATCTTGAGCTTAGAAGGCTCCTGCTCTATCCATTGAGCTATGGGGGCAAAATCACCATTCTTCAGTACTGCCCCCGAAGTCGCCCTCGGTGGTGGGCAATTTGCCGCCAGTAAAATACAGAATAAGAGCAAAAACACCAATACCTCCTAGGAGAAACCCAAAAAACATAATCAAACCAGGATTCATCTCAGCTGCTTCGGTGAGATAAAAAATGGTGGCATCCTCTGCTCCAGCTAAATTTTGGAAAAAAACAATTAGCTGAAAAAGACCAATTAAACTTGCCAATGTGAGAAAGAGATATTTCATAGAAAACATGTACTCTGCTTATTTTACAGTAGTTTTGAGCAAATAATCTAGGGCCAACTCAACACGAAGCCTTGCTTTCATTTGGGGAAGACGTCTTTCTATCTCCTTTTCTGCTACTCCCTCTTTGCTCATAGCATCTTTCGCCTGCTCATCAGTAGGCTCTAAGTTTTCTTTCTTGGCTAGTTCCAACAAAGCAAAACGGGCTAATAAACGACGACGTGCTTCTGGTTCATATTCTTTATGAATATCTTCATGAGTTTTCTTATTCGCTTCCAAGTAGCGATCAAATGTCAAACCCACTGCCTGTAATCTCTCGGAGAATTGCTCCTCCATATAATGAATCTCTTCATGAATGAGCACTTCAGGCAATTCTGCCTCAGTAATATCTACTAATTGTTTGAGTATTGCTTCTTCTTTGCGATTTTGCTCTTCAGCTTCTCTTTGAGTTTTCAAAAAGGCGGTGATCTCTTCTTGTAAAGATTTCTCATCAGTGATTTTGGGATTACGCAATTTTTGAAAAAATTCTTCATTCATTTCTGGCAATTTCATTTCCTCTACTTTGAGTAGAGAGACATCAAACTGTACAGGCTTATCTTTGAGTGAATCGACATGATAATCTTTGGGGAAAGTGACAGAAAACTGCTTACTCTGCCCTACTTCCATGCCCACCAAAGCCTCTTCAAAGCCAGGGACAAAAGTTTTAGAACCAAGAATCAAAGGATGATTCTTGCTTTTCGCTCCCTCAACTTCTTTGCCATCAGCAGTACCAACAAAATCAATTTCTACCCGATCGCCCATTTGAGCTCCTCTTTGCACATCGCTGAAGGTAGAGAAGCGTTTCTGTAGAGCCTCTACTTCGGCAGCAATATCTTTTGGATCAATTTTCACCTCTTCTCTTTTTACTTTAATTTTCCCATAGTTGCCAATTTTCACTTCGGGCAAAACCGGCACCGTCAACTCTAAAACAAATGGCTCAGTAGTAATTATTTTACTTTCAGGACCAGCAATAGGCTGCAATTTTTCTTCAACGACAACATTATAATAAAGCTCTGGTAAAGCAGCTTGTAAGGTTTCTTCTAATAATTTATCAGTACCAATTTGTTGCACCACAACATCATCGGGTGCTTTACCGGGGCGAAACCCTGAGACATTTACTTGGCTACGCAATTTCTCAATTGCTTTCCCGCGAAATTTTTCTAATTCAGCTGGTTCAATGGTAAGAGTAATCACGACTTGAGATGGGGGCAATTTTTTAACGCTATGTTTCACAGCAAAAAGTAAAGACGAGTATTGTGTAACATAAAAAGGCGCTCAATTCAAAATTGAGCCTTATATTTAGTCTAGGGATGGATGAACTAAAATTAGTTAATAAAAAAACAAAAGACGAGATCATAAAGACGAAGACAAAGACAGGAGAATGTTTTGATGCTTCCTTGTCTTAGTGTTCGTCTTGGTCTGTGTCTTGATGATCTCATTCCTATTTAGATCTAGACACACTTAAATATCCTTCACCGAAGAAATTACTTATAAAAAGTAATCTCACTATATACCGATCCTGGTAACATAGTTCATGTGCCGCGGAAAGGACTTGAACCTTCACTCCTTGCGGAACTAGCTCCTAAGGCTAGCGTGTCTGCCATTCCACCACCGCGGCTTATTTGGGCGTGACTAATATAGCAGATTGAACAGAAATACCAAATTGGCAAAATTACTTCTGCAAAATCGTGATCTTAGTGATTTTGTTCCCCTTGCGTAGTCCTTTAACAATTTCTAATCCTTTGGCTACTTTGCCAAACACTGCATAAGATCCATCCAAAGTGGGTTGAGGTGACAGGGTGATGTAGAAAAATGTTTTAGCACTATTCAAAGAGTCTTTGGCACATTGTTCTTTATTGGGACTACTGACACATTGTGCACCTGATTCATGAACCAAACCAACCACGCCGGCACTATCATGCTTCAAATCAGGGTGTGTCTCTAAATTAATTGGCTCTACATCTAAAGCTTCCTTAGCTGCACCACTTTTGTCTCCTAGATACACTGCAAAGTTACTAATAGTGTTATATACAGACGAACCATCATATCTGGTATCTATCGCCTGTGCGATAAAATGTGCCACTGAATTGGGCGCTTGCGTTTTGTATAATTCAATCGCGAATGTTCCCTGATCAGTTTCTACTACCGCTACTGGATGAGCGATATTAAAGAATTCTACATCTTTTAAGAAAGTGGCGAATGGACCGGAATTCTGAGTCGGGTCAGTAGTATTGGCATTACCACAGGCGACTAAGGTCACCATTAACAAAATGACTGCACTAGCACGTAAATAGGCTGACCAAGAGTGAGAAAAGATCATGACATTTCAAAAATACTCCAGTATGATGGTAGCGAATGTGAACATTTACCACAAGCAAACAATGTTGCTCAAAATACTCACCGATGACCATCCATTATTACGGGAAAAGTCTCAAGCTGTAAACACTATTACAGCTGCGACAAAGCAATTGGTCAAAGATCTTACTGAGACTATGAATTATGGGAGCAGGGCTGTGGGTATCGCGGCACCACAAGTAGGGATTTTGGAACGCATTATCATTTGCAAATTGCGCAATGCCCAAGGGAAAAATGATGATGTGGCAATGATTAATCCCCAGATTATTACTCACAGCACTATTTGTGAGATTGGTGAAGAAGGATGTTTAAGCATTCCTAATATATTTGGCCCGGTAAAGAGACCTAGGGAAATTACTGTGCAATATGCAACACCGGACAAAAAACAGGTATTAAAGCGCTTTGTCGGTTTCAATGCCCGAGTGATACAGCATGAAATTGACCATTTAGAAGGCATCCTGTTCACAGATCTGGTGACAAATAAAGAAGAATTGTTTGAAGAACTCAATTTTTGATATGGCGATACGAACTGTTTTCTTTGGCACACCAAATTTTGCCGTACCGATACTACAAAGTTTACTCAAAATTCCCGAGGTACATATAAGTTTGGTAGTCACACAACCAGATAAACCGGTGGGACGGAAACAAATACTCACCCCTTCCCCAGTCAAACAAATTGCCCTTCAGCAGGATATCGCTACTTTCGAGCCTACGACACTCAAAACGCCGGAAGCTTTTGAGCGTATTGTCCAAGAAAAAGCTGAGCTCATTGTCTTAGCTGCTTATGGGAAAATTATCCCAAAAGCGATTTTGGATTTGCCTCGCTTTCAATGCTTGAACGTACATCCCTCGCTCTTGCCTAAATACCGGGGAGCAACACCTATGCAAACAGCCCTTCTGCATGGAGACAAGGAAACTGGAGTAACTATTATGATTATGGAACCCAGCCTCGACACTGGACCAATCGTGGCTCAAGAAAGAGTAGCAATTCTTCCTGGGGAGACTTATCTGCAATTAGATCAAAGATTGGCTCAAAAGGCAGCAAGTATGTTACAGATCGTCGTTCCTCAATGGCTAGCAGGAAAAATCACTGCCCAAGCACAACAGCATGATTTAGCCACTCATACTAAAGTTTTGAGCAAAGAAGATGGTCAAATTGATTGGTTGAAAAGTGCTCAGGAAATTGAGCGTCAGATTCGTGCTTATAAGCCATGGCCCGGTAGTTACACCAGTTATCAGGGAAAAAGGATCAAAATACTAGCAGGCAAAACTATTACTAAAGAATCAGCCCAACCAGGGAAAATATATTTCTCTGAAAAAACAATTGTTATTGGTTGTGGCAAAAACTCTGGACTGGTGATAGAACAAATCCAAGAAGAAGGAAAGAAACCGATGTCAGGATCAGAATTTATTGTTGGTCACCCTCAGCTCGAGGACCAAGCGCTTGCTTGAGTAAACGATCAATTTTGTCAGCATAGTCAGCATTTTCATCGATCATAAAATAGAGCTTGGGTAAATTCTTCGTGGTCAGAACCCGGCGCAATTGTTTATTGAGATTAATGGCATGACGCTTGACTGCTTTCAAAATCACTAAGGGATTTTTTTCGCTCATATAAGAAGACAGCCACACTTTTGCCTCGGCTAAATCAGGTGTGACCTCAACTCGAGTAACGGTTAGCAAACCAATTTCTGGTTCATGAAATTCACGCTCCAAAAATTGGCCAATATGCTCTTTTAGCACCTGATTAATTTGTTTGAGACGTCTACTCTCAGCCATATTATGTCAAAGAAGCAATAACTTTTTCTTTCACATAACACTCGATCACATCACCAACAGCAATTTTGATATTACCCATGAGTTTCATACCGCATTGAGTAGGAGCGACAACCTCTTTTACCTCTTCAGGTCCTTCTTTAACAGTTTTTAATTCCATCTCCCCAACCACATTTTCACCTCGGTAAACCTTTACGGTAGTGTTACTAACAACCTTTCCTTGAGTCACTTCCCCCCCAACTACTTGCTCCCCTTTGCCATCAAAGAAAATCTTTAATACTTTTAATTTACCTACTACGGTTACTTTAATTTCTGGTTCAACCATGGAAAGAAGCACTTTTTGTACTTCATCGAGCAAATGATAAATAACGGTAAAAGTAGTGATTTTAACTTTTTCAATATCAGCACTTTTTTGCACAGAGATTGGCGTCAGGATATTGAAGCCGAAAATTGAACCGTGACCAGCAGCAGCAATCATCACATCTGAAGAAGTCGTATTACCTAAACCAGCATAAATAATTTTCACCGCTACTTTTTCTGCAGGCAAACTCAGTAAAGCATTACGTAATGCTTCCAAAGAGCCCTTGGTGTCAGCCTTGATTACTACTTTCAACTCTTTTACGCCCTCTTTTTTACTACTCTGCGAGATACCTGATAATAATTCAACTTGTTTATCCCGAGCACTTTTTTGTACGGCATTCAATGCTTCACGTTTATCAGCCACCACCCTCAGCACATCCCCTACTTGTGGTGCCTTGGACATGCCAGTAATCAATACCGGATATGACGGGCCTGCTTCAATAATCTTTTCCCCACGATCATTGACCATAGAACGAATTTTACCAGACACATCCCCGATAACCACATCATCACGCAATCTCAAAGTACCAGTATGGATAAGTACCGTAGCCAAAGCTCCTTGCCCCTGATCTACCCGAGACTCAATAATAGTGCCTATCGCCTTACGTTTTGGATTAGCTTTAAGATCCTGCATATCAGCTACCAAGAGCACTAACTCTAATAACTCATCAATACCCTTTTTTTGCACCGCTGACACTTCCGCACACACAGTTGATCCTCCCCACTCTTCTACTGCCAGTCCAATCTCAGCTAATTGGGCTTTGACTCGATCAACATTGGCACCTTCTTTATCAATTTTGGTAATGGCAACTACCACGGGAACACCAGCAGCCTTAGCATGTTCATAGGCCTCTATTGTTTGCGGTTTGACCCCATCATCAGCTGCTACTACTAGAATAGCAATGTCCGTTACCTTGGCACCACGAGCACGCATAGCAGTAAAAGCTTGATGTCCTGGAGTATCCAAAAAGGTAATAGTTTTCATTTCCCCATCACGAGTCTGTTTGCGAATTTGGTAAGCACCAATTTTTTGAGTAATACCACCAGCCTCTCCTTCCATCACAGTAGTGCCACGAATCGTGTCTAATAATTTAGTCTTCCCATGATCCACATGTCCCATCACACTAATTACTGGTGAGCGAGGAGTAAGATTTTCTTCTTTATCTTCAAGCAATACGCCCAAATCTAATTGATCTTGTGGTTCTTCGGTCCCCTTTGCTACCGCTTCAAAACCAAACTCTTGAGCCAAAATAGCAGCAATATCAAAGTCTAATCGCTGATTGATATTGGCCATAAAGCCATTTTTGAACAATTCCGAGATTACTTGATTGACCCCCACTTTTAACAAAGAGGCGAAATCTTTTACGGTAATAGATAACGGCAAAGCAATTTGAGGCAAGTTCGCTTCAGCTGGCTTTTCCTCAGGAGTGCCTGCAGCAACACTTTCCTCAACAGGAGCTTCAAGCTTTGTTTCTGCTATTACTGTTTTTTTTTCTTCTTCAGGTTCAGCTGTTGCCACTGGTGGTTCTGATTCTACAATATTTACTTTAGTCTTTGCTGCTTTTTTAACTGGAGCTTTCTTAGCTACTACTTTTTTTTCAGTAGTTTTCTTGATTGCTTTTTTAGTGGTCACCTTCTTGGTAATTGTCTTTTTTTTAGTCTCTTTGGCAGCACTCAATTTTTTCTGCACAGCCTGATAAGTTTTGTCATCAATATTAGTACTTTTGGCTGTCAACTTCACACCCAAGCTAGCCACTTCAGTACGAAGTTTTTTTTCAGTGATACCGAATTCTTTGGCAACTGTAGCTAGCTTGTGATCCATAGGAAAAATTATTCTTTATCTTCTTTTGATTCTTCTGACTTTTTCTTAGTAACTTTTTTGGCTGGCTTCTTTTCTTCATCCTCTTTCTTAGCTGTGTCTTGTAATGCCTTGATACTGAGACCCAAGCGACGTTCATCTTGATCCACGCTAATTACTTTTGCTTGCATCTTTTGGCCATCCTTAGCGAGGGCATCAGGATCTTCGATACGACCATCCGCTGAGATTTCAGAAATATGTACTAAACCTTCAATTTCATCATCAAGCTTCAAGAAAATACCAAATGAACTAACTCGAGCAACACTACCTTCTACGATACTACCAATTGGATAACGCTCAGCAGCCTTCAACCAAGGGTCGTCAGTAAGGCGCTTCATACTGAAAGAAAGCTTGTCTTCTTCAATACCAATTACCATTACTTTTACTTTGTCCCCCACTTTAGCATGTTGGGTAGGATCAGATACATGACCCCAAGCGATTTCAGAGATATGTACGAGACCTTCAACACCTTCGTAGTTTACGAAAATACCGAAATGAACAATACCGCTTACTGTGCCATCGATTACTTGATTTACTTGTAATTTGGCAATCACTTTATTTCTATCTTCAGCATAAGCAGCTTTTTCAGACAGAATTAATCTGCGTTCAGGCACATTCACATTAATGATTTTGACATGCAATTTCTTGCCAACCAATGCTTGTAATTTGCTGAGAATCTTCTCTGGATCAGCTCCACTAACACGTGGGTAATGTTCTGGAGTGAGTTGGGATACTGGGATAAATCCACGAATACCATCAATTTCCATAAGCAAGCCACCTTTATTGGCTTCCATAACAACAACATCAATAACCTTGCCAGTTTGATAATCTTTTTGGAATTTATTCCAAGTATTTTCCTGACTAGCACGACGAAGAGAAAGCAATAATTGGCCCTCTTCATTTTCGTCTCCGATCACTACTACTCTTACTTTATCCCCTACCTTAACTGTTTTCATAGTACCGGCACTGTCTACCATTTCAGAACCAGTCACAACACCACAGACAGAACCGAGATCTACTACTAAAGCATGTTTAGCAATGCTCACTACTGAGCCATCCACTAAATCACCTTTTTCAAATGTTGCTACTGGAGCACCATCTTCCTTTTTTAATAGCTCATCCATGGACACGATACCAGTCACAAAGATAGGAGCCTTACTATTCTTTTGGGTTAACTCTGACATAAATCTAAGCGCCTAAAATTAAGCGCACTATGGTTAATAATATATGGCTTGCGAAGCCGGAGGAAGAATACGGGAATATGATGGCAGTGTAAAGGGTGCGGAGTGCCCAGAGCTGAGAGCTGAGAGCGAAAAGCTAAGATGGTGATGGGTTTTGGGGAGCCCTTAGTACTATTACTAGCTCTCCTTTCCATTGTTTGTCTGCATATTTCTTGGCTAGTGCTTGGGCTGTACCGTAGATATGTTCTTCATGTAGCTTAGACAGTTCTCGTCCTATATATACAGGACGATCACCCGCTCTGAGAGTGACTAATTCTGAAAGCAGCTTATTGAGACGATAAGGAGATTCATATAAGACTACGGGGACAGGGAGTTGTAATAATTCAGTCAATTTCTTTTGTCGTCCTTTTTTTAAGGGTAAAAAACCGGCAAAATAAAACTCTTTTACTAAAAAACCACTAGCCACTACAGCTGGTAAAGAGGCATTAGATCCGGGCAATACAGTGAAAGGAATCTGTTTTTCAATGGCTTGAGCCACCAAAGTTGTTCCCGGATCGGAAATACCAGGCATGCCAGCATCAGAGATATAGGCCACTTCTTTTCCTGCCTTTACCTGGGCCAAGATATCGAACACCAGTTTATCTGAAGAAAATTGATTGAATTGTTTCGTTTGTTTTTTGATCTCATGTGCTTGCAAAAGTTTTTGACTATGGCGAGGATTTTCACACAGAATAAGATCAACACTCTTGAGCACCTCTAAAGCTCGGAGAGTGATATCTTTGAGATTGCCGATGGGGGTGGGAATGAAATAGAGCATGGAGGGATGAATTACAAATGCCGAATTACGAATTACAAGTTAGTTGATTCAATTATTCCGCTCTCGGTAAAGTAATCTTAGGAGGAACAATATAAAGAACATCAGTTTGGGTTACTGAGTCGGTAAGAGATGCTATTAATAGAGCTACAGTTTCATTGGTGATCATAATGGGATTTTGATCGGGATTGATGATGTGTTTCTGTGGGGCGGAGGGACTCTCAACAATCAGCTCCTTTTCAGTGAGAAAGAAACGCTTGCTATCATAGGTAATGGCAATACTATCTTTCGGTATTCCTGTTACCATAGCAATGTAAGTTAACGCATCAATTTGATAGATAGGCATTTTTTTTACAAAGGCCAAAGTATTTACCCAAGTTGCTCCCACGCGCAATGCTGTAAAAGAACCAGGACCATGGATAAAAATTAGCGCATCTATCGAAACATCTTCGATGTCAGCTAGTACACGCATCAAGAACTGTAATGTTTCACGAGTTTGTTTAGTGTCCCATATACGAGCAACTTTCCCCTCTTCAATCAATACTACTTGGGGATAAGCAAAAGCAGTTTGCACCAAAAGATAACGCTTCATGATTCTGGCATCGTTAATTGCCATAAATATTTGGTGGCAAAGAACATTCTGGTGTAATGCATAATACTGTTAAAATACACAGCATCGCCATAGACACCAATCGATAATTGATCATTGACTGGAATCAATTCAATGCCACTTTGAGGCTTATAAGCTTGTTTATTGCGGCCACGAATTTCAGCCACTACATTACTCGCTGCTAATTTTGCTTGGGCTTGAGCAGTATTAAAGGTATGCCAGGCCTTCTCTTTTTTATGCCAGTCATAAAAATTGATAATACTGCCACAGGCATAAATATTATAGAAATCTTCTAATTGTAAATAATTATTCACCTTAATGCCCCCAAATTCATCAGCTTTGATCGTGGCATTTTTGTAGAGATTGGCCAAGACACTTTCCCCTTCGACTAGAATTGTATTTGTTTCTAATGTAGTACCGCTACTTAGGACAACTTTATTGTTTTCGATTCTGGTTACCACTTGATGCATATAAATGTCCACATCATGATCATGGCCATATTGTTCAAGGGTGTCACTTAACTTTAAGGGAATATCACCACCGAATTGTTTTTCAGCAGTGATATAGGAAATATTAATTTCGTTGCGGCGCAAATCATACTTTTTGCGCAACATTTCAGTATAATTATACAAAGCAAATAGCATCTCTATACTAGTCAGGGAATTAGCAATCATAGCTAGAGAAAGAAATGGTTTGCGAAGTAAAGACAATTGTTTTTTTCCGGCAGCAAATTGTTCGTCCAAATATTTCAGCATAATTTCGATATCTTTGGTCGTTTGAAAAGCTAACGTGTTTGGCGAAACCAGATGTTGAGGGATTTGACGTTCTTCACCAGTAGCAATGAGTAAGTACTCATAATTAACCCGCACACCTGAGGCCAAGATCAGAGCGTTCTCTGATGGCAAGAATTGGGTGACAGTGCCTTCAGTAAAGTCAATATGAAAGCGTTCACAATAATTTTCTAAAGGGAAAATATATTCATTAAGCTTTTTGTAATTGCTAACGATATCAAAAAGGAAGGGTTTGTAGACGAACTTTTGTTGAGGAGCAATCCATAAAATCTTAATATCTTTATTGATTGGTGATTTGCGCAAAAATTCTACGGCTGTGTAGCCGGCAACACCTGCTCCCACCACTACTATACGAGTTGTCATAGGGCAATTATTTGACGGGGTTCGCGCTTCATCATACCGTAGGAAAGGAAAAAAGCTAGAAGTGTCCCGATTTTGGATTACGCTTCGGAATAAGGCTTACTATCAGTCGGATAGCAGAATAATGTAGCTCATAGCTTTTTCGTTTCGATAATCTTTGCCCATGTTTTTCTTTGACCAATATTTATTCGAAAATTTTAATGACAAGCGCATACCGCAATTAAAAAAGTTTTGGCATATTATGGCTGATGCTCGATTAATTGCCTTTTTATTGTTCGCAATTCCCGTAGTGTATTTATTTTTCTTAGGTCAATTCTGGATTATTATCCAAATGACAATTAGTGCCGCCTTTAGCATAATCATTGGTTACATTTTAAAGGCAATTATTTTGCGGCCACGACCAAATAATTTTGTCACTTATTTAGGCAAATTTGACAGTTCTTTTCCTAGTCTCCATGCCTTAAGTGCATTTAATTTGGCCTATCTGTTGAGCATTATTTTCCCGGATTTCCTAGCATTTTGGATAGGGATTGCCACCTTCATTGGCTTATCACGTATTTATATCCAAGTGCACTATTTTACCGATGTACTAGGTGGTGTGGTATTGGGTTCTTTGGTGGCATGGTTAGTACTCTTTATCTCTTGAATATGTTGCCCCAGCTGCTGGATCCTATCTATCAAAAAGAAATATTAAGAAAAAGCATTCACATTAGTTTGGGAGTGATCACCGCCATTCTGATAGCCAATCGTATCTTACGGCCTTTTCACCTTTTTTTAGTATTGGCGTTTATTATTATTTTGTCATTTATTCAGCAGAAAAGACCAATACCAATTGTTAGCAGTATCTTAAAAAGATGTGATCGACCTGATCATTTTCCCGCCAAAGGAATGATCACTTATTTTATTGGCATGATTCTAAGCTTAGAGTTATTTCCCTTGCCCGTAGCCTTAGCTTCAATTATGGTACTAGCCTTGGGCGACGGTACGGCAGCGCTCGCTCGTCCTTGGAGCAAGAGAAAAGTAAAATTGAGTAATAAGCATTTATTAGAAGAGACATTAGTCGGCATCACTTTTGGGGCTATCGGCGCCGTTTTTTTTGTGTCAATTCCTCAGGCAATTATTGCTAGTAGCTGTGCCATGATTTTGGAAGCGGTAGAAGTACGGTTTAATAATGAATTGCTTGATGACAATATCCTCACCCCCTTAGCCGCAGGCACTAGTTTGCTTTTGTTAGCCAAATTTGCTCTTTTTTAATTTTTTATTTGATAGGAACCATCAAGCTGTTGAATAATATATCCCTGACAGAGCAGTTTACCTACTAATTCCCAACGTCTTTCTTCTGGTAATTGCATTTCATCCAAACTGAAGCCCTGAGCAATATGATTGTAGACATATTGTTCGTCTTGATTAGTAAAACTTTTCTCTAATACAGGACTGTTCGCTATCTGACCCATAAGCAAAGCACCTAAATCAGTATCTATCATTATTCGTGCGCCATCTGCTGCCAATTTGAGACACCCCTTTCCCATAGGAGCCAAAAGAGTATGGGGAACAACGAACACTTCTCGCCCCTCTTCACAAGCATACTGAGCAGTAATTAAAGCACCTGACTTTTCAGCGGCTTCTACTACAACCGTCCATTTACTTAAGCCCGCAATAATACGATTACGTTTTACAAAATGAAACTTTTGCAGGTTTTCATCAGGAAAAGTTTCTGATACAAACAAATGCTTATCCGGAGACAATTTGCTTCTTAAAGAACCATTCCCACCCCATTCATCTGCTGTGAGTGCCGCCGGGATTACTGCAATGGATGACAAGTCAAAATGTAAGGCTGATTCATGTACTTTGGTATCTATGCCATAGGCCAGACCAGAAACTAGGGAAATATTCTGGGAAACTAAACTGGCAACCATTCGTTCTGTCACCACAGCACCATATGAAGTAATACCCCGAGTACCCACAATGGAAACACATGGCTGTGAGAGCAAGGCACTATTTCCTCGACAAAACAGTACCAAGGGAGCAGCGTGAATCTCTTTCAAAAGAGCTGGGTATTGTTGCTGATTAAGAGTAATAACTTCAATTCCTTTGTCTTGGACCTCAGCTAATTTTTGTTGCCAAACAGTTTCCTCATATCTGACCTTTTGTATTCTTTGCCAACTAGCAGTGTACCGTTGATCTCGGCACCAAGTTTTGGCATCAAGGTTTTGCCATAGCACTTCAGCAGAACCATAGTGAGCCAATAATCCTGCTAAATGCTCTGAATAAGCAATTCGGGCACATGCTAAGAGCCAAAATCCAAACATAAATAAAAAAAAGCTGCTTCCATTGTAACAGACACTTTTTCCCTTATTCATAAATTTCATTTTTCTCTCACCGACCAAACTGTTGCAAAAGATGATACAAAATAACCCCAGTAGCCACTGAGACATTTAATGAATGTGCCTTACCAAACATGGGAATTTCTATCACATGGTCACAGAGAGTAAGTAATTCATCTTCAATACCCGAAACTTCTTCGCCCACAATGAGCACCGCTGGGAAATCATATATTTGTTTATGGTAAGCGACACCCCCGTGACATTGCTCTAGTCCATAAATGACATACCCTTGCTTCTTTAAACTTTGGAGTTCGTCAATAATAGTTTCAGACATTACCCAATTAATCCCTTCTAAACCGCGTAAAGCAGTCTTCTTTACTCCACTTTGTTCTGGCTTGGGAGTATAGCCACTAATTATCACCTTCTCTACCCCGGCAGCATCAGCAGTACGCAAAATTGCGCCGACATTGTATTGGCTACGAATATTATGCAAAACCAAAACCAAGGGCAGCTTGCCTTTACGGTTGAAAGTCTCGGCGGAAAGTTCAGAGAAAGTGCGTTTGCGCCACATACAAATTACAGATTACGAATAAAGGAACACGAAGAGTAGGATATCGTGAACCTTGTCCCACAAGGTAGTTATTACTTTTGAAGTATGCAATACTGCTTAATTTTATTCACGAATTTGTAACTTAAAATTATCACCGACCTTGATTACTCCAGGATAGAAAACATTGCCCATTAAACCACGATTATGTAGAGCGGCTTTAACAAAAGCCGCTTCTGGTACCTGCTGATATTTATTATGGATATTTTTCCCAGGATGGTCACAAGGAAAGTTTTCTGCTCTTACCTCCCATATACAGCCCGAAGGAAATACAAACATTGAACCAGCCGGCACATCAGAAAATCTAGGAGAGAACTTGTCATCATCGGAAACAAGCATATTCGCTCCCAATAAACTAGCCAGCTCCGTTAAATCAATCCCTGCTAAACCTAAATTCGTTGCGATACGCTTCAATTCAGTAGTAGAGACAGCTGACCATTGACGCCAGTTGGGCACTTGTAGTTTTTGGCCTTCATAAGGAAGTTCTACACCAAGGGCACTGCGCTCTCGTTTACCTTTGGTCAAAGTAGTGAAACCTTGATGACGATCTCCCCAAATTCCCCATAATGTACTTTCTATTTCTTGTCTGCGTTCTGCAACAAGTGCAGCTTCTGGAGTAATAAATACTGCCTCAACTCGCCCCTCAATTATTCTCATATATTTAAACGTGGCTAATACTTTAGCAAGGATCACTTTCCGTGACTACTCACCTCCAAACATTGCTCAAAAATATAGATCCTATTACACTCTTCACGTTTTAGTCTGACTTTATGGGGAAAAGTATTGTAATACATGTCGCTGTGGGAGCCATTATTGTCCAAGATAAAAAAGTCTTGCTTCTGCGTATGAATCGTCCAGAACATAAAAAAGGTAAATGGGGGTTACCCGGAGGGAAAGTGGCTGAGGGTGAAACATTTGAGGAAGCACTGGTACGGGAAGTAGAGGAAGAGACTGGAATCGGGAAAACACAATATAACTTTGAGAAGCTTCGTATCATTCATGATGTGCCACAAGCGAGCTGTAAGCATATTTATCTTCTGCATCTCAAAGAGCATATTGATACTATTCGTTTTGATACTGAAGAAATCATTGAAGCTAAATGGGAGAGCTTGAAGAGTGAGGCATTAGATCAATACAATTTTCGTGCTGCTTGGGTGTTACCGCTGCTGGTGGAATATAGTGAGGATAGGCTGGAGAAGATTAAGGAGGGAAGGAATTAGGAATTGCGAATTGGGAATTGGGTACCTCATATCGATCTGCTCAAATGTCATCCTGAAGCAAACCATCTCATTTCACTTTGAATTCTTGGTGGAGTTTCACTATATTGTGCCTGCTATTGGTATTTGGGCCCATAGCTCAGGGGTTAGAGCAGTTCGCTCATAACGAATTGGTCCCTGGTTCAAATCCAGGTGGGCCCACCACGAATCCGTAGGATGAGTCTTATTTTTTATTAGTTATTTTTTATTCCTTTTCTTTGTATAAGAGTACTTAAACGGATTCGGAAAAATGAAAGATAAAGTATAAAAAATAAAATAGGAATGAAGAATAAATTATGAAAATTGCTTCTTAGTTTTCATAATTCTTTTGTTATTATAAAAAACACTTAATTGTTTCTATGTTTACTTATGAAAAGTTTCCTGTGTATCAGAAGGCTCACAATCTGTATACTGAGATACTTGGTACAATTACTGAAGCTAAAGTGAATTATATAGTTAGCGATCAATTACAAAGAGCTTTATTAAGTATTATTGCCAATATTGCTGAAGGAACAGGAAAGTTTAGCAAAAGAGATAAACAAAACTTTTATCGCATTGCTCGTGGGTCTTGTCATGAATCGGCTGCTTTAGTAAAGGTTCTATCAAACTTTTGTATTGATAACGACTTGATTCAAAAATGGTATGAAGAACTGGTAATTATTGGGAAAATGCTTACAGGCATGATCAGAACTTTTGCATAAGCTTTGTGTCTAAATCTCGACTCCGAATGGGCATTTCCCACCTTGTTAATTTGAAAACAAAAACAAACTATTGTAGCTTATCGTCAATTTACTCTACAATCATGGCTATCCGAGAATTGAGCAATGGGATTGAGGCAATATACGCCCAAACATTAGTTGCTGTGGATACTATTTGTGGTGGTAATATCGGTGAGCCTGATGGTGGTTCTCACTTCATTGCCGATTCATATCCTAAAACTGAAGTGGCATTGCCTAATGTTTATGCAGATATGCACGCTGTCAATTTAAGAAGGTCAACAGATCCAACCGTTATTAGAGATTCTGTCAGAGCATTAGTTGAAACATATAATTTAACTGATTCAAGAAGATTGCTATTAGATGCCCTAGCACCAGGGACAGATCCATTGCGGATAAAGTTTATGAGCAATATGGGTGATTGTTTTGCGGTAATAGCTAAGACCAGATTGGCAGAAGTAAATGGCGATCCGTTACCGCAATTTGATGACCGTTATTTTGCCTCAGCCAGGAAAACGCCAGTAATTGTCGAAACAAAACATCTACGAGAGCAGCTCAGGGCGGCTTTAGAAAAACGGGGTATCAATACGACAGATACAACTGATTTACGAGGGGCAGTAGCAGAATGGACCCAGAGAGTAGGGTATGTTTCTATTTTGGGATTCGACACTCGTACAGCCGCTATGAATAAAGAACTTTTACGACTTACCCGTGAAAATATTTTCTCAAATCAGATATTTAAGCCGTATGGACACTTTGCAGAATATGCATTTACGGGAATGCAATTTAAACCGGTTTCTAATAAAAGGTTTACGGCTTCAAGTGCTTATGCTGGTGGTAGAGACGGTGAAGGTAGAGCATTGTTACAGGGACTAATTGAATACAACACAGATCATCCGATTACTGAGACGGGATTGGCACATCTTGTCTCGCACGAAATCACCCCTGGTCATTATATCGATTCGGCTGTAGCAGATTTATTGTGGAGAAATGGTCAATTAGGTTTTGAGGCAGTGGCTCATACTATGTGCACTACTGAAACTGTATTGCGAGAGGGGTGGGCACAGAATGCTTTGTTAATTGCCTGTGGAGGACAGGAGGGTTTGGAGGAATTCTTGGGTCCAGACCATGAGGTACAGTACTGGTTGGAGCGTTTACAAGACGCTGCAAAAAATAATGCTTCTATTCTTTTCCAAAGAAATGGCGTAACTGAAACTGAACTAATAAGACATTTAGCAATTGACTGTGTACTGGATGATACTTATGTAAAGAAGCTGTCGGGAGCTTGGGCTAGACATCATATTCATGGTCCAATGTATGGGCATGCTTATTATGGTGGACACAAAGCGGTGGCTACAGCAATTGAGCACTATGGCTTGCCAGCAGTTATAAAAGTCGGGCTTCATCAACAAGGTTATTTGGACATTGAAACTTTTGATTTGGCAGTACAAGCTGAAGCTGCCTAGCTAAACCCCACTTACCAGTGGCACTAATTACATTATTTGCTGAGCAATTTCACAATCCTCGGCAAATTATGTTATAATACTGTGAAGTCAAAACAAAACTTTATGCCCAAAACAAAAAAAACTGATACGCCTTTTATTAATGGTACCTTGATCATAGTAGAAGGAATTGATGGCTCGGGGAAAAGTACCCAGCTAGTGATTCTGAAGAATCTATTGGAAGCTAGCGGTTTTGCCGTAGAGCTCTCTGAGTGGAATTCTTCTTTGGCAATCAAACCACTGAACAAAAAAGTAAAGGCGCAACGTGATAAAAAAGATCTCGTACATCCACGAACTTTCCATTTAACCCATGCTGCTGACATGGCGGATCGCTATGTCAAAATGATCAAAGGTAGCTTGAAGGCAGGGAAAATTGTGCTTTGTGATCGCTATATGTACACCGACATTGCGCGCAGCGTCGCCCGTGGAGCTGATGAAGCGTATATTCGCAAGGTGTATCAATTTTTGCCTAAACCAGACCTAGCATTCTATTTCCAGGTACCTACTGATATTGCCGTGAAGAGAGCTACTGGTAGAGCTGACCTGAAGTTTTATGAGGCTGGTATGGATCTAGGTCTATCAGAAAATATTCTCGAGAACTTCCATCTTTTTCAGTCAAAAGTAATTGCTAATTATGAACGCTTAGCTAAGCAGGATAAGTTGATTGTCATTGATGGTACCAAGCCAATTTATGAAACTACACCAATAGTGAAAAAGTACTTACGTGACTATATCAAAAACAAATATTCAGTAACCATGATGTAATATGAAAAACACAAACAAAATGACTACCAAAGGAAAACTTATTGTATTCGAAGGCATAGACGGTTCAGGGAAAAGTACCCAAATCAAAAAAGTTAAGAAATATATTGAAAAAGAATATGGTCGTAAAGTAGTAGTAAGCAGCTGGAAGAGCTCCCCTTTAGTCGGTGATTATCTCAAGCATGTAGAAGAGCTTGATGAACAGCCTACTCCATTGGCAATGAGTATTATTATTGCCGCTGACCTTAGTGAACGCGTGGCAAAAGTAATTCTACCAGCCTTAGCTGCTGGGAAAGTAGTACTTTGTGACCGGTATAGCTATACCGGTATTATCCGTGATCTCGTAGTCAATGGATTGGATGAAGCTTGGCTTGAAGATATGTATAGCTTTGCCCCAAGTCCTGATATGGTGCTCTACTTCAAAGTTACTGATGCTATTTCCGTCCAAAGAGTAGATAGTCGTATGGAAGCGGGAGTAAGTAAATTAGCGAAAAAGCTACGTAAGAAAAAGGGTAAAATCTCACCTAAACAAATGCAACGCTTGATAAAAAAGTTAAAAGGCAGCATGAGCGGTGGATCTATGTCCGGATCAATGGTGGATACTCTGCGCTCACTAAAAAAGGGTGAGAAACTTTATCAAATCAATGGTGATCCGCTAACCGCTGAAATAGCCCAAGATCAACGCTTGACCTTGGTCAATAAGCTGATCGCCACTTACGAACAGATGAGTAAGAAAAAGCATTTTCAAGTAATTGATGCTATGCAGCCCATTAAAGCTGTTAGTAAACAAATTAAGAGCTTACTCCCATCAGTACTTTAAGTGTCCTTGTCTAAAATCTATTTTGCTCCATACTGGTAGAGACTAAGCGGTCTCTCCATGAAATTGAGTAAATCCCAGCTACAAAAAGTCATTAGTCTTCTAGTACTATTGGCTTTTTTGCTTGTATCTTTGCTAGCACCACCAGATTTACCCCCACCTTCCCCCACTCCCATAGGCACAACAATAGACAAGAGCCTGGTTAAAGCTCAGGTCATGCGAGTGATTGATGGCGATACGATTGAGTTGAATACTGGAGAAAAAGTCCGTTATATCGGCATCGATGCCCCAGAGGTAAACAGTCGCGATACAAAGATTAGTTGCTATGCCAATGAAGCTACGGCAAGAAATCGGAGTTTAGTAGAAAACAAAGAAATCACTATGCAAAAAGATGTGAGCGAAACTGATCGATATGGCCGGCTATTGCGGTATGTATATGTTGATAATCTTTTCGTAAACCATGCCTTGGTAGCTGACGGTTTTGCCCGAGCAAAGGATTACCCTCCCGATAGTAAATATAAGAGTTTGCTGGCTAATACGGAAACGGAAGCAAAAGTCATTAAGCAAGGCTTATGGGGAAAATGCCAGTAATGTTATTGATTTCTTTGGAAATAATGCTCTGCTTCAAGTCTCGCCCCATCATATTCAAAAAGATATTTAGCTTCAGTGGCCTGAATTTGTTGAAGTGTTTTTTGGACCACATTTTTGCCAGCCCCAGTGCTCATTGCTGCCGGGCACGTTAAGCGGTCTTGAGTAAAGGCCTCGGCAATCGGAACTTTTATTATTTTTTGGATCACTTCATAAATCCATTCACGAATAGCAACTGTATCAACTAGATGTTCTCGATTAATAACCTCAGGATTGATACTCAGCGCCAACTCTGGCTTTTCACCTGACAAAATCAAAACCGATGGCCCTGACTTTGTTAGATAGCGATTTCCCAGTGTGTCGAGAAATAATTCAATATGATTATGTGTTTTGGACTGTCGACCAACAAAATGCCTAGCCTCTCTACCAAGCCGGGTATGGGAAATCACATCAATCGGACCAGAAAAGCGCGTATGATAAAAATCTAAAATAAGGCCAAGGAGATCACGGATTACTCCCAAACCATGGGTGAAAGCTAAGTGTTGTACCGTGCTATCAGCAATATGTGGTTGTACTTTTTTTCTTCTTTCCAGAAGAGTAACGAAACGGTGATACCAATGATCTTCTTCAGACCAGACAGCACGAGACTTGCTCATGTTGATTTCTCGTTCAGATACATAGGAATGGACAAAAGTATCACATAGAATGAAAAAACTGCTCATAATCAATCTCCAGGGACTTGGATTGGCAACCCAGCTTTCCCAATTCGCATGTAATCTGAGCAGCCTTTCCAAACTAACAGCCGTACTACGATTGTTTATTTTTCTGCCCTTAATTTTTCTGTTACCGAACTCACGAGGAAGCACCAAGTAAGCATCTGGATTGATTTCTTGCCATTGAACAATTCTGGTCCAAATACGGGCACTGAGTAGAGATGCCAAAGCATAAAACTCTTTGCGTAAAGCTAACTTTTCTTGTTCCTCAGGTAAACATATCTCCGTATCAGGTTTTGCTAAAAGAACACACTGCTCTTCACGAACAGGGATAACTACGGAATGACCAATAGCGCTTTCCAAGGCATTAAATAGCTCATGAATTCCTAGGGGAAGAGATGCTTTAGTACTATGGGCTGACATGGAAACAAGGGTATTATTCGAAACGTACTAATCGTGCTCTATAGCCAGAAGATGGTGATAGCAGAATTTACTATAAAAAGATCTCAATGTCGATTCGCCTCAGGCTATGAATAAGCTTTGAATGGCGAATTTCTCTGGTTAATAATTTTCCCTCAACTGTCGTACCGGACTCAGATCCGGTACCCAGCTAGGACAATAGTGCTGTGAAGTAACATGAAGTTTAAGAGTGACATTGTCCTAGCTGGATACCAAATCTAGTTTGGTATGACAATGGGGATGGATTACTGACCAAGCTAATTTGTCATGCGTGGTCAACTAAGGTCAAAACACTCAAGACAGCTGATTTGTCATGTATTATTTATCAAGACTAAGAATGGTCTGCCCTAAAATATTCTATTTGTTAACGTGCTCCCACAGGACATTTTTCTCTCCCCTTCTCTTTTTATCAATCATTACTAACTCCTCATAAATGCCATCGATCAAGGGATACTTTTTGGCTTCTTCGGTGCTTACCCAGGCATATTCATCAGTTTCCTCAGGCTGCAATTTTACTGTGCCACCAACATATTGAGCTGTGCAAGAAATCACTATCGATGGTGAACCGTCGGCATGTACTGTTGCTAGACTGGTGAGATACTCAACATCTTTAATCTCTAAACCAACTTCTTCTTGCACTTCTCTTTTTAGTACTCTTTCTAACACATTGTACCAATAAAACTCTGTGTCTTTGGGTAGCTCTAAATAATCTTTTGCTTCTAATTTTCCTCCAGGCACCGTCCACATACCGGGAAAACGTTTTTTGCTCATAGCCCTTTTGGTAATCAAATATTTTCCTTCCTCATTAATAATAATGGCTGTAATTGCAACTTCATGGAGATAATTGTTGGTAGGCATGGGTAAAAATTATTAGCCTTAATTTATCCCACATTGTTGCTAGAAAGCAAGCATAGACGGACTCAAATGATAGGTGAAGAATACTTATGCATGTTATTTTTTTGCTGACTTTTTATTTCTTATGCAGCGGTTATTATTTACTAAACTAGGCTTGATAGTAGTTCGATTATTTTGTTTCACTATTGTTGGCTTTTGCACTTTATTTTTGTCTTCCGCGCCTCAAACCTATGCCTTCGCAGTATTGCCTTCTGCAGATCTGAGCCTGACACTCACTGCACCATCTACCTCTGGACCAGTAGGCTCAGAGGTAACTATCACCCTAACCATTACTAATGATGGTCCAGGAGATGCTGCAGATGTGGCAGTAAGCATTCCCTTTTCTTCTCCTCAATTAGATCTACAATCGTCTAGTGGCGATGGTTCATATAATCCGGTATCAGGAGCTTTAACTTTTACTACCATTACCAATGGCGCGAGTGTTAGCCAAACTTTTGACATTGAATTTGCCGATACTGGTACTACTACTATTACAGCGGAAATAATGTCGGCAGATAATACTGATCCGGACTCTACTTTTGGTGATGGTATCGATCAAGACGATATGAAGACGCTTGATTTTACAATTACTTCCTCCGGTCCCGGTCCATCTGGTACTTTTTTATTTCATCTCTATACCGATACCAATGGCAATGGTTCACAGGATCTTGGTGAGCCTGATGGTAATGATGATACGGTTATCACCCTCAATGATGGCTCAGTCGACACAGATATTGCTACTGATAGCAATGGGGACATCAATTCGAGTATTGGTATTGGTTCATATACCATTACGCTTTCACCGCCCAGTGGTGGGCAAGTCACCGGTGGTGTCAACCCTTTTAGTTTTGTAGTAACTACCGGGGCAACCACAGATACTGGCAGTCGCGGTATTTATGACTCCGGCAGTAGTGGAACTGGTAGTTTTTTGGGTGGTAGCGGCAGTGGCCGACGCAATGATTCTGGATTTCATTCTCCAATCTCGGCAGAGATAGATGAAAAGCCTCTTTGTTTAGCTATCGGCTCTGGCAAAAAGTTCAGCGATATTAGCACCCCCACTGCTGACTTTAACTATGTCACTAGTTTAGTCTCCGCTAATGATTCTGCTGAATATTTATTACGAGGCTATGCTAGTGGTGAATTCAAACCTAATAAACACTTAAGTCGTTTTGAGCTGCTCAAAATTGCTATGATGAGTAATTGTGTAGGAGGCAATACTTTTTCCGTGCCCAATACTCATTTTTCTGATGTTCCCAAGGATGACTCTATTCAATCTCGCATTGTCGGCGAAGCCTTCAAAAGGGGGGTGATCCAAGGCATAAACAATCAATTTTATCCCGACAATCCTGTTACTTTCGCTGAAATGATCAAGATGCTTTTCGCTACCAGTTTTTATTTCAAAAATGGTGAACCCTTGAGTCAATTAGAAATCACTATACCCAATTTTAATAATAGTGTATTTGCTCAGTTTATGGAGCATGCCTATCGATTAGATATTTTGCCAATAACATTTTCTCCTGATCAGCCAGTGAGTCGTGGGGAGATGGTCAATGTCTTGGCTAGATATATTCATCATATAGAAGGCTCTATAGTGAAGGACCCAGAATAAATTGGTAGCTGGCGAAGAATGTGCTCATGCTGCACTCTCAGTTTGCTTACAAGTTTCGCAATAAATAATTTCTTTTCTATTGGGAGCATAACTAGTCATGAGGGACTTTTGACAGTTCATACAATTTCGCGCCCATAATTGCTCAGGATTGCGAATACGAGAGCGCTCTTGGTGACGAAGTTCAGGCGACTTTCTTGGTAAAGGAATATTATATTTGCGATAGAAAGCTAGCTCCGGCTTGATAATACGAAAGAGCTTATCGTTTTCTTCTGAAGCAATGGCACAGTCTAAAATATCATCTCCTATTCCTGTGATCGTATCCGGCAAGGCAGCGCCTGGAATCACTTTGCTTACTTGTGGCCTGGGCGCTTCGTAATCACACCACTGCGCTCCTGTTTTGACCGCTTCTTCTTTATTAAGCGGAAAGTGTTCTTGGGCATAAGTTTCGTTATAACCAAAATGAGAAATATTCATGGGGAAAAATTCGCCCCACTCGCCTGTTTTCGTCATATGGGCAATAATTCTGGGAACAAGCGCCTCGTATTGCTCCTTACTGTATTGTTTATTTAAGATGCAATACTCTTTGCGTTTCAAACCGAAACAACCAAATAAATGATGTGACCAACGAGAAAATTGAGTGTAATACATGTCTCTCACACTATCCCAACAATAAGAGCAAAAGGCCAAACAATAGGCTCCACTACCAGTCTCCTGGCACTCATAATTAAGCTCAGCATCCCAGCCCCACATATCATAATCACGGCAATCCTTGGCATGCTCCAAATTGCGAACATAAGCGCAATCCTCTACTTGATTGAGATTGAACCCTACTTGAACATTTTTAACATGGTTTAAATATTCACCAGTAGCATTTTCGGTAGAAGTGCCAAAATAATATTTCCGGGGTACAGTGGTGTCACCGACAATTTTATTGAGATAATATTCCTTTATATTGGGAAGCTCTTTTTTGAGTCGTGCTACTTCAGCAAAATATGTTTCCTTCGTATAAGGCTTATTTAAAATATAATACTCTTTTTGTTGTAAGTTGTGACTGAGAAAACAATTTTTACAGCCACGCAAATTAAACACATATTCACTATCGGTGGTATTGAAGCACATGTAGGCATGTTGTACCTGATAGCAGGTGTAGCAATTGACACAGTCGTAACAATAGGAGGAGTCATGGACATAATCACAATCAAGGCAGTCCAAATTGCGATACACTCCATGGGAGTACATACAACCTTCACAATCTCCAGTATCAAAAATGAGATAACAATTTTTTGAGGGACCAGCAAGATTGATATACTCGGAATTAATATTGGGTAAGTAGTCAGTAATCAAAGCTACTTGGGGAACAGCCAGCATTAAATCATAATACTGAGCAAAAAAGGGCCGTGAGAAATCAAAGTCTCTACCATAGGTAATCGCATCCCAACTATCTCCCCACCAGGCTGGCTCCGAGTAGACTTGGAACGGTTTATCAGGAGAAAACACCGACAAAATAGGTTTGCCAGTTAAGTCACAAATATCACTATACAATTTTGTCCCATTGCGCCAAGCCATACGCCTACGCTTTCTCTCATCAGGAGCCAGGGTTGGTGGGGAGATGAGATACTTTTTGCCAGCCAATAGTGGACTTACTTTTTGGAGAAATTGTTGATCATCATCAGTGACTGTAAATTCTTGCCCAGAAATACGACAAATACGTTTCATAAAATAAACTATTAGCTCCAGTATGAAGCAAACTTCAGAAGAGTCAAACTTACTTGACGACACTCTTTATGATAGAATTCATCAGTAGAGAAAGCTTTTTCCGATTATAATGTCAAAAATTCTTGATAAAGATCAACTAATTCAATTACAAAAAAACCTAGTTCAACTTGGTTTTACTGAGCATGAAGGCAGTGTGTATGTTGCCTTGCTTTTATTGGGTCAAGTGGGCAGTTCACAAATTATTAAAATGACTGGGTTACACAGCCAATATGTCTATCAATCTTTATATAGTTTAGAAAAAAAAGGGTTGGCAGCTCATCTTATTCATAATGGTAGAAAGCGCTTTCAGGCGAAACATCCCAATATTTTGGCAGCCATAGCTGAACAGCAAAGCTCTTTAGCTCAGAGTACCGTACAGCAATTAGAGGGATTACTCACTCTACCATCGCAACAACAATTTGATATTTTTCAGGGCCAGCCTGCTTATATACGCTATGAATTTCAGTCTTTGATGAATGCAGGGCAACAAAGCTTATTGTGTATCATTGGCGGTGTCGGCGACCATTTTGCCACTATCATGGGGCCGCACCTGAATGAGTACGAAAGAATACGGCAAAAGAAAGGAATTGCTATTCATTATTTAGGGAGCATTGAACAAAAAGATGAATTGAAAGCAATGAAAAAGAATCGCCCGGTATTTGACTATCGCTTATTACCTGGTTTGTTTACTGGAGTGGTAAATACCAATATTTGGGCAGAGCATATTGGCTTAAATCTTTTTGGCACACCAGTAGTTTGTTTCACTATCACGAATAAATTAGTAGCAGATAGCTATCGAGGTTTTTTTAATACTTTGTGGGAAATAGCGGGAAAATAGAGCTAAGAGCTAAATGCTGAGAGCTAAGATTATGTGGGCAAATAAAAAAGCGTCCTTCTTATAAATAAGAAAGACGCTTTTTTAAAAAGAATTGAGAATGAAGTGTGGAGAGTGAAGAATGAATTTCCCATTCTTCCTCTGCATTCTTCATTCTTTCATTCTACGAAGTCTAGTCTACTGCTACAGTAAGGCTATCTTCAATTCGGCTAGAAATTGCGTTCACACGTCCTACAATCTCAACACCTTCTGTTACTGATGATCCTTCGAATGAAGCTATGTAAACTCCATCGTCTGCATCAGCT
>JACQZO010000024.1 GCA_016207805.1 Candidatus Abawacabacteria bacterium
ATTGGAGGTATCTTTGACAACGACTAAGTTAGAGAGAAGCTGGATGAGGTGAAAATCTCACGTCCAGTTTTGAAGACGAGTTGTAATGGTGACATTGCAGCTTAGTCAACACTCGGGTAGTCGGCTCATTAACATTCGCCGTTTCCCTCGCCGCTGAACTTGGCGTTCGGTCGCCACTACCCCTAAAAACTATTTTAAGGAATTGACAAAGTAGATGGTATCATTTATGATACCAAAATATGAAAAAATACGAAATAGTAATAGACACAAATATAATATATGCAGCATTAAAATCAAGTAAAGGGTTGTCTTATAAATTACTAAAATTAATAGGAGGAGAAAAGTTTGGAATAAATATATCGGTACCAATGGTATTGGAATATGAAGATGTGGCTAAAAGATTACTAGGTGAAATACCGCTAACTGAAGAAGATATAGATGACATTATAGATTACATTTGCAGTATATCTAAACAATGGGAAATACACTATTTATGGAGGCCATTCTTGAAGGATCCCAAAGATGATATGGTTTTGGAGTTAGCCGTAACCGCAAATTGTGATTATATAGTTACTTATAACCAACGAGATTTTCAAGGTAGTGAGCAATTTGCCATAAAAATCGTTACACCAAAAGATTTTTTGAAATTAATAGGAGAAACATAATGAGTACAATTAGTTTAAGACTTCCTGATTCTTTACATAACACCATTCGTAAATTGGCTGAGAAAGATAGTACTTCTATCAATCAGTTTATTACTATTGCTTTGGCTGAAAAGATTTCTGCTTTGATGACTGAAGATTATCTTAAGTCTCGGGCTAAACGCGGCAGTAGGGATAAATTTGATAAAGCTTTATCTAAGGTTTCTGATTCTTCTCCTCTTGACTTTGATTCTTTTTAACCTCTTTTGTTAAATGGCGACCGAACAAACGTTGCAGCGGACTCGGGTTGTCGCTCCGCAACAACCCTTCGCCGCTGAACTTTGGGTTCGGCCTCTAAATGAGTTACAGTAACCGATGATTTTGTGGAAAGAATATGAGAGCTTGGAAAAGTTTAGATAAAGAAATAGGAGGGTTGAGTCATAAAGATGTGTGGGAGAGTTTTAATGAGATGTTTGAATTTAACCCAAGCATTTATTCAGAAGATTGGCCATCAATAATAGAACCGAAACCATCAATAACTTACGACATATCAACTGCATACTACAATGGGAATGAAAATTATTTAGTACTAGAGAAAGATTTAAGCGTAAAAACTCTAGTAGCATTTAGAGAGTGTTTGTTTAGAGAAGATAAGTTATATGTGTTAAATTGGGAACATCCAAGTTATTTGTTTTATCCTTATGGTTCTTTTGATTTTACTAACTCAGAAGAGTGGTTGATTCCTGTTTTTCCTAATGGAGATTATTATATATTTTTGGCTGAAGATTTTAGTTTTGGTTTGTTTGGTCATCCTTGGGAACAATCTATTTGTGTTTTTGGGACGAAACTTATTTCTGCTTTTGAAAAATATAAACCTTTATTGTTTACTTCTATTCTTCGTTCCAATTTATAAGAGGCCGAACAAACGTTGCAGCGGACTCGGGTGGTCGGCTCGTCAAGACTCGCCGCCTCACCCTCGCCGCTGAACTCTGGGTTATGCCCCTTTACGTAAGGAATATGATAGGATTACGATGAAAAAATGTAAAATAGGAAGAGAAAGAGCAAGTGCTGAGAGAAAGGAGTAAAGAAAAGCGAACAGGAGCGATAAAACAAAAAGGATTGCCTAAAAACAGGAGTCAAACAAAGGGTGGTGTCCCTCAGTTACAGTGATGAACCTTATCAAAATCAGGAAACAAATGAGCAAGTGTGTTGAGGGAATCCAAAAAGTTAGGTGACACTCGGTAGCCAAGCAATTCAGAAGTTGTCCAAATATGATCCGTCATGCCAGCAGCCATAGCAGGAGTAACTTGTTTCCACTTTTGAGGGCTACCACTAGTTGGTTTTAATTCAAGCAGTTTTTGGCGCAAACTCTTGTGAGGCAAACAAAAATGGTAATAAGCCATAGATAACCAGAACTGCTTTTCCATCCAGGTTAAATCTTTAGAGAATCCTGTAGTTTTTCGTGTTAATCGGCGATTACGCTCTCTCCAAGTCAAATTATCTCGCTCAACAAAACTAGTATTGATAGTTGTGCTGTTTGTAGAATCAGC
>JACQZO010000025.1 GCA_016207805.1 Candidatus Abawacabacteria bacterium
ACGAGCTTTCTGACAAGTATAAGTGCGTACTGGGGATGAGATATTATTCTGCGCAAGATCGTATGATACATTTGAAGGGGAAGTTAATTGAGTTTGGTCACTCAAATATTAACTTCCTCCAACTCATTCGTTAATTTAACCTGAATCTTTTGAACTTGCTGTTATCTTGAGCCGACTTGCGTAAATATGATTAATGGACGGGTTGCCAAAAACGAGCTTTCCCTTATTTTTCCTACTCGCGGAACTAACTCTGAGCGAATAGAAAAGGGTAAAAATAACAAATAAAGAATAAGAGCACCGGTAAACGAGGTAGAGAGCAAAGTCTATAGGTTTTCCTGACCATTTTCGGTCAATCCCTATGGGAGTGTAGTATGGATATAATTTGATGGCGTATTTGTGGTAATTTTTCAGGAAAATATCTGTAGTCTAAATACAAACCTCCTATTAAAATAGCACTTACTAAAGCTACAATGTTTCGCCTTTCAGGCTGATGACTCTCTCTGCGATATTCGGGATACCATCTGTTGGGATCTATAGCCATGTGAATAATATTAATCAAGTCTCTTTTATTCTCAATCTGATTCTTCGAGCACCCTTGATGCTCGTGGAGCCGACCAAGGGATTTGAACCCTCAACCTACAGTTTACCTGTCCGCCGTACATATTGGAGCCGATGAGAGGAGTTGAACCTCCGGCCTTTCCCTTACGAAGGGATCGCTCTACCACTGAGCTACATCGGCACGGTTGATTAAGTTGTACTATGGAAGGCGGGCGATACTGTCGCTCTACCGTTGAGCTAGGTCGGCACAAAAAAGCAGGTAATAGTTCTTCATGCTATCACCTGCTGACAATCATTTATTGAGACACCAACTGTAACTGCATCACACTCTTAAGCATACCTCCTTCTACCACGTTGTAGCCTGCTAAATTGTTTAGTATATCGATTAGAGGTTTGACTTGTTCAGTATAGATTTGAATTTGTTCTTGTTCCATTGCCATAGTAACAAATGGTAAGAAGGCGTCAGCTAAACCTTTGATATCAAAATACATAATACTATTCGCGCCATTGATCTGTTTCAATAAGGCAGGATATTTACCAGATTGGCCCAATGATGTAGTGGGCTGAGCGAGGGTATCAATGATCTTTTTGATGCCGGATTGGGCACTGCTGATCACCAAAGATTTATTATCTTTCAAAAAGCCATAATTGTAGAGCGTTTCCGTGCCGTCGAGAGAACCAAATGAATGAACAGTAACACCATTAATGTTTTCAGTAGTAGGAGCTGGCATTGGTATCCCTGCTAAAGTATTAGCTTCGGTAACAATAGCATTAGTTAATTTATCCATTGTTGCTTGAGCGCGAACCATATCTTGTACCTCAGTAATAACCGTTAGAGCCAATGGCATCAAGATACTTTCATTGCGATGAAACGTAAGTGCTGTAGTCTTGGCAAATAAAGGTGCAATGTCTGCTTGAATACTAATGTTATTAGCTTGTTCAAATTCACGAATCATACTAACTGGACCTGGGTCTCCCATAGTAGCAGCCTCTGTCTCTAATGCTTGCAATAGTGGGCCAATCACCATGCCCAATTGCTGATTCAAATTATTACCTTCAATAAAATAAAGGGTATTTTCGGGAATGCTGGTAACATAAGTGGAAGCTGCATTGGCATAGGTTTGAGCAATTGCTGGATCGGCAAAGGCCATAAATGTATCACTATATAGACCCTTATCGTTGAGAGTGATACCACTAATGGAATGTGACCGGTACATTGGATTTTGAGCCAGAGCTTGATAGAGAGCTTGATTAAGTGCTTCAGTACCGCCAGTATTCATGCCGGGTTGTTGAAATGCGGTTAAATATTTGTTGTTATTTAGATAAACAATACCTAATTGGGGGCCACTGATTTTAGTGATCAAACTATTGAATTGAGGATTTTGCTTGAAATTTGGTAGTGCAGGATTAGTGCTTTTTTGTAACACTTGCTCCATAGCTGCTCGATTAGCAGTCAGCATTACCAATTGATTATTGATATTGGTGATAAAAGTAGCGGTACTAGTTTCAACAGTGGGTACTGGTAATACTGTTGATTGGCCAGTGATATCAGTTGCGGTGGGGACTGGTGTGCTGTTGTGAGTAATTTCAGTGACAGCGTGATTGTTGATTTGGATTTCTTTGGTTACTAAATTGGCTTCATTATTTGCTAAAAATCCTTTTAAGGTAACGATTGTTTGTTTAGCTTCTTCGGCTGATTTACTCTCGATACCAATAATGATATCGCTACTCATCTCAGTTTGCTGAACGGCATCTGCTACCCAACCAATATGGATTTTCTTACCTGCCAAATACTCTAAAGCCTGCACCACTTTACCTTCCACTTCGGCCTGAGTACTAGTATCAGTCGCTAGGCTAGCATTAAGTGAGCTTTGCAAAATATAATTACCCATTTGTTGCAAGCCGCCCTTAAGGGTATTGATATTCTTCAACAATTCAGCGTTGCTAGCTAATCTGCTCATTACACTAGGATTTGCTAAATCTAGATGGGCGTATAGCACGGGATCGGGAGGCAGCAATTCGGCAAAATTATTGCTAGCAGTGGTCGAAACAGTAGAATTAGTAAATGGCCACCATGCTCTTTGATTGGCTACATAAGCATACGTTGCACTACCTAAGCCAAGAATAATGACAATACTAAGCACAATTGTCGCAAGACGTCGCATAAAATAGGGTAAATGACATCATGGGGAGTTTACCGTTTAATCAAACTTAAGTAAAATACAGCAGAATTGGTATCTATAAGCTATTTTCTGTTATTTATGAATATTGAGACTTTGAATGAACAACAAAGGGAAGTTGTGACCCATCTTGGCGGTCCTTTGCTGGTTTTAGCAGGTGCTGGTTCAGGCAAAACTAAAGCGCTAACCTATCGAGTAGCCTATTTAATGGCTGATCGCGGTATTGATGGTAATCGTATTTTGGCAGTTACCTTTACTAATAAAGCGGCCCAAGAAATGCGTAATCGGGTAGAGAAATTGTTACAAGAAGCGGGGCCTGCTAGTGGCACTCCGTTATTAGGTACATTCCATTCCATTTGTGCCCGTTTTCTACGGGCAGATATTCATTATCTCGGTTTTAAAAATAGCTTTGTAATTTATGATACCAATGATCAATTACAAGTATTGAGAGAAGTATTGGCGAGATTAAATCTAGACCCTAAGAAATTTGTTCCTCAGGCTGTTTTGGGCTGCATCTCACAAGCCAAGTCAGAACTGATTGCGGCAGATCAATATAAACTAAAAGCAAGAGATTACTTTGAAGAGACGGTAGCACAGATTTACCCTTTGTATGAACAAGCATTGCATGCCAATAATGCTTTGGATTTTGATGATCTTATTTTTAAAACCGTACAGTTATTCCAACATTTTCCTGAAGTGCTAGATCGTTATCAAGAGCGCTTTCATTACTTCTTGGTTGATGAGTACCAAGATACTAATCATGCCCAATATACTTTTCTCAAGTTGCTGGCAGAAAAGTATCGTAATTTGATGGTGGTGGGGGATGACTGGCAAGGAATTTATAGTTGGCGTGGTGCCGATATTCGGAATATTTTAAATTTCGAAAAAGATTACCCTGAAGCAAAAATGGTTAAGTTGGAACGGAATTATCGTTCTACTCAATTAATCTTGGATGCTTCTCATAGTATTATTGAAAAAAATCGTACTCGTACGGATAAAAAATTATGGACTGATCGAGAGCAAGGTGACTTGATTGAAGTAGTTGAAGCTTATGATGAGCGAGAAGAGGCAATGCTGATTGCCGAAAAAATTCGCACTGCTGAATGTGCTCTACGTGATCAAGTAGTGCTCTATCGCACTAATGCACAATCCCGTCCTTTGGAAGAGGCCTTGTTGCGATTGGGTATCTCGTATCAAATCGTGGGGGGAGTGCGTTTCTACGAAAGACAAGAAATAAAAGATGTATTGGCCTATCTTTCTTTAATTGTGAACCCTCAAAACACTATTGCTTTACAAAGAATTATCAATGTTCCTCCTCGAAAGATTGGTAAAATCGCTTGGGATAAAATTAAAATCTATTTTGGTACAGAACCTATCGCTGTCAATCTAGGCTTGGCCCGTGCTTACGAAATGGGTGAACTGAATGCGGGGACGAAGCAGGCGATAGGTAATTTCTTACAATTGTTACAGCGTTTACAAGAGCTTGGTCAGGAAATGACTGCTAGTCAATTGATCAAAGCAGTAGTGGAGAGAACTGGTTACAAAGAATATCTTCTGGATGGTACCGAAGAAGGTGAGGAGCGTTACCAAAATGTGCAAGAACTTTTAACTGTATCACAGAAATATGATCATTTAGCTCCAGAATTTTCGCTAGCTACTTTTCTGGAAGAAGTCGCGCTGATCTCTGATATGGATAATTTAAAAGACGAAAAAAATGGTGTGACCTTAATGTCGGTTCATGCCGCTAAGGGGTTGGAATTTTCCACAGTTTATATTGCTGGTCTAGAAGAAAATATTTTTCCTCATTCACGTACGCAGCTTGATCCTGAGCAAAGTGAAGAAGAGCGTCGGCTAATGTATGTGGCTATGACGAGAGCTGCTCATAAATTGTATCTCTTTTACACTCGGCGTCGCTCTATCTATGGCAATATTCAGTCCAATTCTCGGTCGCGATTTATTGATGAAATTCCCCAACATTTGGTCAGTCAAAGTGAAAGAAGTTCACCGCGATTGGGGTCCTTGGGTAATGCCCAAATTTCTATTCAACAGGTGCAGACAATTACAGCTGAGGTGCTATACAAAACTGGAGAAAAAGTAAGGCATAAAAGTTTTGGTGATGGTTTGGTAGTTGAGGTTAGAGGGGATGTGATTAGTGTCGCTTTTCCTGGAAAGGGCGTTAAAAAATTAGCGGCCTCGATCGCACCGTTAGAAAAATTGGCTTAATTGTATGTCTTCAGTGCTGCATCCTCGGATCAAAAAAACACGCAAGCGTAAACAATTAATGTATGGTTTGCCCTTAATTGCTTTTTTTATTGTCATTGGTGCTTGGTACCTGAATTGGCGAAACAGCACTTTGATTACAGCAGAAGCTAAAGAGTACACCTTGACTATTGATGGTGCTAATTATGCCTTGCTATGCAGTGATGATACTGTCGGTGTCTGTTTGCGAAAAGAAAATATCATTGTCTATGAGCAAGATTATTTATGGCCAGAAATGACTACATCCCTGGAATCTGGCATGCATGTCATTATTCGTCATGCTGTGCCGGTGCAGCTTATCAATGTCCTGGGGGAGGAGAGCAAAGTTTTTAGTCGTGGCACCACGGTAGGAGATGTTTTGAATGAACAAGAAATAGTTCTTACTGATCAGCAGCGAGTGATTCCGGAAGTTTCTGCCTGGCTAGAACCTGAGATAAAAATTCAAATTTTGGCGGAGAGAGAAGAAAAATTGAAAAGGAAAGTAGATATTGCTTTCAAAAAGGTAGAGAAAAGAGATGCCACACTGACTATTGGTAAAAGAATAGTTGAACAAGAGGGATTGTTAGGGAAAAAAGAAGAGACCTATAATCTGGTGTATATTGGCGATCAATTAAAAGAAAAGAAATTACTAAGAACAGAGATACTATCTGAGCCGCAAGATGAAATTGTCAAAGTTGGTACCAAAATGCCAGCACAAACAGAAACAATAGAAAATGGCAAAGCGAGTTTTTATAGTGCTAGTCTAGATGGTAGCCGTACTGCCTCAGGACCTCCTATTAGGCTCACTGAAATGGTCGCTGCTCATAAAACATTACCTTTTGGTAGCTTGGTGAAGGTGACTAATGTGAATAATGGTAAAAGTGTCGTGGTTAAAATTATTGATCGCGGTCCCTACATTACTGGTAGAGTGATTGATCTCACTCCGGCGGCATTTCAACAAATAGCTTCACTTTCTAGTGGGGTAGTGTCCGTACGCTTGGATCTCATTGTCGAGTAATGGTATCATCCGATTGTCATTTATCAGCTTTTTCCTATGGAACTGCGTAGTCTTTCAGACCAAAATGTGTTGGCAAAAACAAGCAATGCCCCAATATTGTTTATTCCTAATCCTAGTCAGATCAATGGTCTTATTAACAAATTTCCTGAGGTGAAAATAGTGGTTACCTTCAGTGAAACAAAAACCACTAAAAGTAATAGAGAAGTGCTAATTTGTGATTGGCCAGGTGAATATGAACGTAGTGATACCTCAATCATTGGTTTACACATGGGTTGTTTTGTCATTGCTTTAGAAGGCAAATATTGGTTGATAGCGGTAGATACTGCTCTTAAATCATTAGATAAAGATAATGAGTATCTGAGTAATGTCGCTGGGTTAATGGTTTGGGTTACCGATGAGGCTAACAAAAGCAATGTCCAAGAGGCAATTTCACATTTAGCACCGACTTATATTGTCTATTGTGTCAGTGCTGATAAAGAGGTCTTGATCAAAGATCTTACCCCACCACCAATGGCTTCAGTCCAAGAGCTTACTATTAAAGCATCTGAGCTTGATGGCGAAAGTGAACAAATCAAAGCTCAAGCACTGATTGTATGATTCGTTTTCAGCAAGTGGTAAAAATGTATGGTGGTAGAGCGGTGTTGGACAATGTTAGTCTGACCATTGAAGCTGGTGAATTTGTCTCGATTGTTGGTAGAAGTGGAGCGGGTAAGACTACCTTAGCCAAATTAATTTTAGGAGTAGAAAAAACGGATCTGGGTGTGGTGAGTGTTGATGGCTTGATTGTCACAGAGATGAGACCAGGCACATTACAAAAGTTTCGTCGAAAAGTAGGTATGGTATTTCAGGATTACCGCTTATTACCAGAAAAAACAGTGTTTGAAAATGTTGCCTTTGCCCTTGAGGTAACTGACGTTCCTGAAGCAACTATTCAAAGCCAAGTAGATGAAGTGCTAGCAAAACTCGAATTGTCCCATATTCGTGATGCTTTCCCACTGACACTTTCAGGCGGAGAGCAACAAAGAGTGGCGATAGCTAGAGCCTTAGTCCATCGACCAAGGTTACTTATTGCAGATGAGCCAACTGGTAATTTAGATCCTGAGGGAACTGACACAATTCTCAACTTATTACGGCAAATTCATGGCCAAGGTACAACAGTAATTTTGACTACACATGATCCCGAGGTAGTTAATTTCTTTCAAGAAAGAGTGATCTTTTTGGAAGATGGAAAAGTAAAGTCAGACTTACCCCAGGCACGATATCCTGGCCGGTAGAGTGAATAATGAAGATTCATTTTAATGTATTGGTTATCCTAACAATTATGTCAGTTTTTTCCTATTAAAATAAAAACTGACGAATACACTTATCAACTAAACCTTCTCCAATGTCATCTCGACCTCGTGGAGAGATCTGATGCAGATCTAGTTGGCAATTTTTGTCTGCCTCGGGCTGCCAAAATGCCCTTCATTTTTTTAGCCAATTCTCACCTAAGTGTTCGTATAATCTTGGTGTGATAAAAGCCGTATGCCATTTAAAGGCAAAAATACAAACCAAGCCCGGCCTTCAATGTTATGTCTATTGAGTATGCCCCATGAACGGGAATCATTACTAGCTCTACGATTGTCTCCCATGACAAAATAATTCTCAGGAGGGATATCAATAATTTTATTCTCATGGGTCGGCCAATAGGTTTTTTCATTCTCAGCAGACAGGTAAGGCTCATCTAGTTTTTTGCCTTCTGGATGCGCGTCATTATGAATAATTACCTGACCATCAAGAAACTCAATTTTTTCTCCCGGTAGGCCAATAATTCTTTTAACGTAATAAAGATCAGTATCGGGTGGGGGAATGAGGACAATGATATCTCCTCTTTGCGGCTCATGTAGGTAATAGCTTAATTTATCGACCATAAGGAACTCAGCATTTTGTAGATTGGGAATCATGCTGCTGCCATTTACTTGAAAAGGCGAAATCAATGTATAGCGTACTACTGCTACGATTACTACAATGATAGCAATATTATAAAGAAGATCAGCGAGTATTTTTAGATTTTCCCGTAAGCGGCTTCTATTCTCTAGCATGGCAAATGAGGACAATTTTAGTACGTCAAGTATACCAACTCTCTATCCTTTCTGCTACCCTGCTAAAGGTAAATTTTGTATGAATTTTTTAGATCGTTTGTTTTTTCAAAAGTTCCTAGAAGATGGAGAGGAGATTGTCTATGTGATCCACAAACATTGGTGGGCTGTCGCCCAAGCACTGATCAAATTAGTCGCCTTAGCTTTAGTGTTTCCTGGGATGATCTTGTGGCTCTATTGGCATCCCATGTTAGCGCCTATTTTAGCAATCTGGGTTATTTATATCGTGATCCTTTTCTTGCAGGATTTTATCGATTGGTTTTATGATGCCTTGTTGGTAAGTAAGTCATGTGTGATCAATATTGACTGGCATGGATTTTTTCATAGTCAAGCAAAGCGTTTAAATTTTGAAAATATGGAAGGAGTTTCCTATGAGATCAAGGGGATAATTCCGACCTTTTTTCAGTTTGGTGACCTGAAAGTAACTGGTGCTAATACGGAGCTAGTATTAAGTATGGTTCCCAAAGTTCGTGAATGGCAAAAGATGGTGCTAGCGGCGAAAGAGGAGGTGGCTCCCAAATCTGAGGATGCTAAACAAGAACAGATAGATCAACTCAAAAGTGCTTTGCAAAATCTTTTGGCGGTAACTCCAGAAAGTGATCCCGTTTCTTTTAATGTGAAGGCACATCAAGTGATGGTGATGAAACAAAAAGATATAAAGAAAAAGAAATGATTGAGCGCAGTTTAATTCCGCGATGGGAAATTCGTTTATTTGAAATAATACCAGCCCTGATTACTTGGTCAATTTTGCTATTGCCTTTTATCCTTTCCTTTTATGTCCCAGCTCAAGTAGCAATTTTTGTTATTTTATTTGATGTTTACTGGTTACTTCGATCGGTGCGATTAAATATTGACTTGGTGCAATCTTATCGTCGTCTGCAAAAATCCTTGCAAACCGATTGGCCAGCAGAATTAAGGGCTCAATATCCTGATCAGAATCAATGGCCGTATCATTTAATCATATTACCGTATTATCAAGAGTCGATAGCAATTATGCATAGTGCTCTCGAAGCTCTAAAGAAGCAGCAGTATCCTTTGGCAAAGATTTTTTTTATTCTAGCGATTGAGGAAAGAGGAGGAGAAAAAACATTGCATAATGCCCAAAAAGTGTTGGCTGAGTTCAAGGATACATTCGGTGAGGCATTTTTGTACGTTCATCCTGACGGCATAGTTGGTGAAGTGAAGGGCAAGGGAGCTAATATGATGTATGCTGCGCAATCTTTTGAGCGTGATTTCTTGGTCCCGCAAGGAATACCATTCTCTGACATATTAGTAAGTGTGATGGATGGCGATGTGCAGCTTCATCCCCATCATTGTGCAAGTTTTGCTTTCCAAGCGCTAAAAAATGGTAAAAACGCCAATACTATTTATCAGTTTATTCCCATGTATCACAATAATATCTGGGATGTACCGGCATTGATGAGAGTAGTAGCTACTGGCTCTTCTTTTTGGCTTATGATGGAAGCAAACCGTTCCGAAAGTCTGAAGACCTTTGCTTGCTATGGCATGAGCTTTGAAACTTTAAAATGTGATGATTTCTGGGATAAGACTAGTATTATTGAAGATGGAGTACAGTATTGGCGTCATTTGGTAGCGTTTTCTGGCAAGCACAAAGTATTACCCGTGTTTACGCCAGTGTATCAAGATGCCGTGCTCAATGAAGGTTACATTCGTACTTATATTGGCCAATATGTCCAGCTGCGTCGCTGGGCTTGGGGGGCCTCAGACTTTGCTTTGATTATGCCGGAATTTTTGCGAAATAAAAAAATCCCTCTTAATATTAAAATTGAGGAAACTTTAAGGCTTTTAGCTGGCCATATACCTCGCGCGACAGCGCCACTGTTATTGTTTGTGTCTGGTTGGTTTCCACTTTTAAATGAGAGCTTTCGTAATACAGTGTTAGCCTTTAACCTGCCCATTATTACTAGCAACTTGCTTACCTTGGCCATGCTGGGCCTTTCGAGCGCCTTGGTGATCAGTATCATGCTCCTGCCGGCTCCCAAAAAGCGTTATCCATGGTGGCAACATGTGATGCAAGTAGTCCAATGGATATTCTCGCCATTTGTCACCATAATATTTGGTGCTATTCCAGCCATTGATGCTCAGACAAGATTGGCTTTGGGCAAAAGATTGGAATGGATGGTGACAGAGAAAAAAAGGTAACATTTCCTCAATCAAGAACAGCCGAATTACTTTAAAGCTGCTTTGATAGCTGCCCGTGTGGGATATCTAGTTAGGGCTTCTTTTAGTTGCTCAAGTAAAGGGTACAATACCTGACATTCTGCGAGGAAAAACGCTACAGCATCTGTTTCTGAAGCTTGGCGACCCAAATCTCTACTCAGTATCTGCCAGAACTGTGCTGTGGACCCATTTATTATCTCCACTAGTGGCGAACTAAAATCAATAATGCTTATAATTGTCGGCTCTTGTGAATCACTTTCAGAGCGATCTTCATCATCAAATTCTAATTCTATAGAGATGCCTTTTGTGCCGACATTATCATAGAACCCTACAATTGAGGTTGAGCTTACGGACAAAGTAATTCCATCTTCTCGCTGACGACTATTCTCAATTACCACTGCTGTATGGCCCGCAGGTGTATGAGGAGTTATTAGGCTTACAATGATTTCTGCTTGTGCCGAGACAACAGCAAAGTTTTTTACTGAAATCTTAGCTAATCTATAACATTCACCGACTTTCTTACTTTCAGAATAGCCACATACTATGCGGCCGATCTGTTGTATAAGATCCCATGTTCCTGATAGGGTAATCACTTTTTGCCCTTCTGTGGGCCTTTCTACCAAGCGTAGTGATTTTCTTCTCTCAATAGACATGAGTAATATTTTGAATAGCAAATTACCATATTTCTTTCTTGTTGGCTATTTGCCAGTGCCACTCTAGATTTGAGATCTGAAATTGCTGACGAAGTGATGATTTGTTAGAAAAATGCCTCAATATACCCGCTTATTATAGCAAGGCTCACAAAGTACCTTGGGCTCTCTTACCAAGGGGTAAGTAGTCATTAAGGATATATCACACTCACTGCAGTTGCGGGCAAAAAGTTGGCGGGGATTTTGTCTTTTGAGTCTTTCAAAATGACGACAATGAAAACACTTTCTGGGAATAGGAAGCTGCATTTTACGATAGAAGGCTAACTCTTGTTCAATCAATCGATAGTTCTTATTACAGGTTAAGCACGATAGAGTTTCTTTAAATATACTATCTGGAATATTTTTAATATTGTCAGGTAAGTCATTACTTATACTTTCAATACTTTCTTTCAGTGGCTCTTCTTCAAAGCGAATAGCTCTTTTCTTTGCTACTTCTTGAGTCAGGGGATAGTGTTCTTGAGCCAAGGTGTCATTGTATGGAAAAGGCGACAAGGAAATGGGGAAAAATTCACCCCATTCATTGGTTGATTTCATGTGTTGGATAATTCTTGCTGCCAATTCTTCATAAGCCTCTTTGGTATATTGTTTGTTCAATATGCAATAATTCCCTCTTTTTAAACCAGTACAACCAAAAACATGCTCACTACTATGACAATTGTCACTATAGAGAGTGAATTTACTTTTCCAACACCAAAGGGTGAATAGTGCCATATAAGCATTGTCGGGAGTGATGCCCTCATAGCACCATTGGAGGCAGCCGCTTTGATGGATGTCATAACACCATTGAGCATCCTCACCACGTACATAATATTTGCAATGTTCCGCTTTTAATAAATCAAAGCTAAAAGTATTTTTACAATTTATTAAATTATCTCCTAAGGACTCTTCGCAGTTGCTCATGTGGAGATATTTCTTAGGGAATTGTTTGAGCCACTCAGTAAATTGAGCTTTGATAGTTTCTAATCCTTGGTAGGAGCCAGTATCGAATGTCTGCACTTTTTCTTTATATTCGGATTCACTGTAAGGCTGATTAAAAATGCAATACTGTTTTTGCCTCAAACCAAAACAGCAAAAACAATCTTTGCATCCTTTTAAGTCAAGTCCAAACCAACAATTGCTACAATTTTCTGAAAGCGCTAAAAAGGCACAACTATAGAGATTTAGACTGTGGATGGATTCATAGACTAGTTCGCTGCCACTGACAATATTTGTGGAATCCACTATATCGGCAGAATTATATACAGCATCACAATACATACAGTCTTTTACTTTCCAGCTGGCAATAGCAAGGTAGCAATTTTTACCAAAGGCAAAATCTTGGGTGTATTCACAATTCTCGCTTGCTACGCCATTGTCATTCATCAAAGCAATTTGGGGGACAGTCTGATACAAGTCTTCAAACTGTTCAAAAAATGGTCGAGAAAAATCAAAATCTCTCCCATATGACAGTGGATCCCATCGATCACTCCACCAACAGCGTTGACAATATACAGTGACTGGATTGGTGGTGCGATGAATAGAAATAATATCCTTAGTACATAATGCACATTGACGAGTATAAAACTTCCTTTCATTTCGAAAGGCCAGTCTCCTTTGAGCGCGACATTCAGGGCAAAAGGTGGGGGATGGTAAATGGTAAGAAATACCCTTAAATATCGGTGAAACCTTTTGATAGAATTCTTTATCTTCAGCAGTAACTTCAAAATCGGTTTGGCATTGCCGACAAGGGGTAATCATGGAAACGTATTTTCTATAGCAACAATAGCAAAATGGCTAAGATGCAACAAATCCATTTATTGTAATACGGCTTTTATATTTAGAACTTCTTCCTTACCAACATTTCGAAATATTTATCGGTGTTTATATCTGTAGTCATTTTTTGATTACTTGCACCTTGACTGGCAATAGATGGATAATTGGCCAAGGGTTCCAATTCTGTTGCCAAGTTTACTTGATGGGTCAATGTCTCTCGCTCTGCACCTGCTTGTTTTTGTAATAAAAACCGATACGTGTCTCCAGATTGAACATTAAGTTGATAGGGAAGTTTATAACTAATAGTGAAATCTGTTGTGCCACCTAGTGCTACATCGACTTCGCCATACCATACTTGATAACCATTTTCTTCACCAGATAAAGGTTCGTAATTAAGCCCTTTATTCGTTAATAGTGTACTACCTTTAGGTACGAAGAAACGTACAGCATGCTTAGTGGGACTTTTACCAATCACATGCCAAAAATTACCTGCTGCTGCTTTAGATAATTTATTTAATTGGGGAAATAAAGCCTGAATTGATTGCTCTTCTTTGCTATCCCAATGATGCTGCCAAATGCCTATCAACGTTACCGTTATGGCACCATCTTTATCAATGCTGACATTGTGCTGATAATCTCGTGTCAATAAACGATCGCCTTTATTGCCGCCGATATTCATGGCATTAATGTGTAGATAATCTAATTCCGGTGTGGGTTCTAATAACTTGCCATCTAAAGCATATTTTTCAATCACACTTTGCAAGTCATGATCAAAAAAACCCCCTTGGATGTGGCGTTCCTGAATTAGTTGAGGAATAAACTGCACAAGTTTCAATACACTATCTAAATTATTCAGCTTCTGGGCTACTTCATGAATAAGATCGATCAAAATTCTCTTTGGGGTACTGGTATCATCTTTATTGGTCTCAATAAAAAACTGTAGAATGGTGAAATAATTATCTCTAGTCACTGTAGTGTCAAAGGCCGGTAAATAAATAGGCCCAGTAATCTCTAATAATTGAGGCACTATACTTTGGTCAATGGCGATCACCCCATCAATACTTCCTTGGCGAGAAGCTTCATATGACCAAGCGATTTCTTCCATTGTAGCGAAAAAATCGGGATTATAATTAGCATCTCGTAAAGCAAAGCGCTTCATATAGGGGCGTAAAAACTCTGGGGTCTCTTTGCGTTTAAATTGTTGCCAGTCGATATTATAAACATCTTTGGGTTCAGCTTTGAATAATTGCCCATTTTGAAAAGTTACTTCAATGAAACTCCCCATAAATCCTCCTGTGCCTCTACGTTCAGTGGTGTTCTGCAGCATGATAAGGTATCTCTTGGTTGCTTGATCAGCGGTGAAATTGAGCAGCGCTGGTGTGATGTCATCAAAAAAGTCTAGCCCATTATTTAATAGGGGTAATTCCGCTTGTATCTCTTGAAAACGTGGTTGATATTCACTGGGTAAAATGGAAAGATCTAAATTGGCTAGTGTCCTGCTTGTCTGTCTAAGCGCATTTTGGGCTTTTTTTACTTCCGGTAATGCTGCTTTGAAATTTGTTGTTGTGGTTAAAATATCTATTGCCTTGGTTAAATTACCACCAATAGCGGCGATAGCTTCCCCTAGGTTCAGCAAATCATTACTAATATTAAGTAATGAAGATGGTAAAATACTTCTACCGCCATTAATGCCACCAATCTCTTGCTTGGCGCTAGTAAATAAACTTTGTGCTGCTAAGAAGTGTTCTAATGTTTCCCCAAAATGAGCTTGGCTGATTTCATTTTTGGCTGCTTTTAGCTCCTCTATCCCGGCTAATGTTTGTTGAAAGAGTGTGTCTTTAAACTTAGTGCCGGCATTGAGCATAAAGATACTTTGCGCTACTACTACTACAATGATTGCTACTACTGCAATTTCTCGTATGTAATGAAAAAGGGGAAAGGTCAACGGATCTTCTTCATGGCCGTCACTAATTCTAATTGGTCTTTGGGGTTCATCATAAATAGGATCGAGGGAACGTGCCTTGATAATTGGTGCTGGGGCAAGAAAATGTTGTTTTCTTTGATCTAAATTTACGTTTTTATTGCTCCCTTTAATAATATCTTCAACCTTGCGTTGGTTATTAGTATTCTTCAGCAAAGAATTACTGGAAAGAACTGTTCTATGAGGAACAATCTTGATCGTTTTAGCTAAGCTAGTCCAAATGTCTCGAGCTACTTTTTCTGGTTTCATTACTTAGTGATAAAGAAAAGAGGGGCGAATCACCTCCTTACTTTCTCGCACTTTTTGAAATACAGCAACAATAGTCTTCCCTTTTCTCTTGCCGAAGATAGTGCTTACTAGATTGATTAAGTTTCGTAGTACTCTACTTCCTGAAGAGATATGCTCAGGTAAAAAGGTTTGGGTGGTAAGACTAATCGGCTCAAAACCATGTAATTTCGCTAAAGTTAAAATTTCAGTTGTAGTATACAAGCGATTATGTCTACCGAAAGGGCCATGCCAAGAGTAGGGATCATCAATGTTCTTACCCAAAAGTAGTTGTATTGCTCTGATCCAATACAGCGCGTTCGGTACAGAAAAAATTAATATACCTTGATTGCGCAAAATAATATTAGCTTGATGCCAGGCAAAGCTAGGATCGAAAGTAAGATGTTCTAGAGTCTCTGTCCAAACTAAAGTGTCAAAATACTCTTTCGGAAAGGGCCAGGTATTGAGTTCAATATTTGTTTCATAGATTGTGAGAGGAATGTCATGATGATTGTCTTTCAGATTTACGGTAAAGGGTTGATTGCTGGTGGGTACTATTTCACAGGCTTGAATAGGATCTTCACGTAAATCTTTTTTCTCTTGAGAAACACCAATACCAGTATAGTGAAAGCCGGCCTTGTGAAGCATATAGCTCAGCACATAAGGTTTGGCCCCAATATCCAATACTTTCCCTTGAGCAGGAGTGTGGGTATTAATAAGATTATAAATAGCGCTTAAGCGGGGAGTGTGATCATTAATATAAGTGGCTAATTCATCTTTATTAATACCTGAAAAAGTAAACATACTAATAAGGTATTTTAGAGAAGGACTATCGCTTTAGGAGAATTGGCAGTAAGCACCTTTAAGGCATGTAATTCAGCAAGGCGACTTTTCCCTCTTTGGGCGACAATCAGCATGGGAGTTGTCTCATGCTCTACTAGGGCAATACTATCTTCTGGGAAATCGAGCAAATAAAGAACTTTAGTTGGTTTTTTTGCTGGTACTTCGTGAGTAACCACGATGTGCTTGTATTTAGCAAGCTGTTTCTTTAATTCAGTGGCATTGGCAGTAACAATAGTTACCGGTTCGGTTAGATAAGTACTTAAGTGTTTAAGAAAGCCAGTGATATTACTTCTATTATTGACGATAATCGCTTCTTTTTTGCTGCGCGAGTTTAACAAGGCGACTACCGGACGAACATCATTTTTTGTCCCTTTTCTCGACCAAAAAACACTTTGCTCAAAGACATTCTCTAATTGATGTGCAGTTGCTAATCGTCCTTGCCAAGATTCTCTAATATAAGCCAACAAAACACCTAGCAATATACCGAGAGCAATACCTAAGGGTAATGCTTCTTCTGGTTGAAGAATAGTGATGTAAGGGGTGCTAGTAAGATTAACCAATTGATATTGTGTTGCGCTCTGACGATTGTATGAGTCCATTCTCTCTCTGAGAATTTTGATGAAACTGGCCGTGAGCTTTCTTAAATTCTCTTCGGTTTTTGAACGAATATTTACTTTTAAATTAGCTCTTTCTTCACGTTTTACTGAAAAATTGCCCAAGAGTTTGTCTACCAGGCCTTGATCAGTGACTTGATCTACTCCAGCATCGTCATAGATTTGCTTGATGAAGTAGGGATCTTTGGGCCACGCACTAACTGTGCGAGCAAATTCAAGGCTGGCATAATTGCCATAATAATTGGCATAGTCATATTCAGTTACTGGTTTCTGTTCGTCCCGATAGGATACGGTGAAGAATACATAGGAGTAATAATTGGGAGCAGAAAAAAACTGACTATATATAAGGAGTAGTAATCCTGTAATGATGCTCAATATAATGATATGCCATTTTTGTCGCCAAATGGGACTAAAAAGTGCCGAGATCTCCATAATAGTTAGAGTAAAGGTAATAATAAAAAACGTTGGCAGTATAGAGAATGTTTTAGGCGGCGTAAAATGAATTCTGAATGCTGAGTTCGGAATGCTGAATTGAGGCAGGAGGCTACGCCGCCTTTTTCAATTTTGTTGAAAAGGCCATACATCATTGTTTGCTCAACAACTTTCATCCGACTGTCCATTCTGAATTCAGAATTCCGCATTCAGAATTGTGTCTAATTGCTTCATGAATCGCGCTCGCTTTCGTGCTAATTCTTCACTCAGAATTCTGCACTCAGAATTTCCTTGACAATCTTTTCTTCCTTCCGTACTATGGTCGCGCTTCATACGAAGCAAAAAAGTTTGAGAATAAGCAATGCCTCTTGTAAATAAGAATTGCTTCTTATCGATTTAGGAACTTTGCCCTCGGACTTGCCCCTTAAAAATTTGGTTATCATATTTGTATGAAAAATATGATATTTCTAACAGAAAATAGTAAGGTTAATGAAAATGTATTTTCAATGTAATTTAAGATTGTTTCTAGATTACTAGTTTAAACTTAGGTGTATAAAATAAGTTACTTTAAGAGCATACAATGGATGCCTTGGCGCCATATTCCGATGAAGGACGCAGTAGGCGTGCGATACGCCTCGGGGAGCTGTCAACAAGCTTTGATCCGGGGATTTCCGAATAAGGGAACTTTCCATAATTAAATTGTGGAGTCTCGCTTTTGCGAGAAGGACACTTGGAGAACTGAAATATCTCAGTACCCAAGGTAGAGAAATCAATTGAGATTCCCATAGTAGTGACGAGCGAACTGGGAATAGCCCAAACCGTGAACCGTAATGGTACACGGGGTTGTAGGACTGCATTTAGAGTTTGTTTTTCTAATCAAAGATCTCTGGAAAGAGTCACCATAGAGGGTAACAGTCCCGTAGGTAAAAGAAAAACAGCTTGAGCAGTATCCTGAGTAGGGTCGGACACGTGAAATCCGGCTTGAATCTGGGGGGACCACCCTCCAAGGCTAAAAATATATGGCGACCGATAGCGAACAAGTACCGTGAGGGAAAGGTGAAAAGAACCCCAGTAAGGGGAGTGAAATAGATACTGAAATTGTATGCTTACAATGAGTAGGAGCCTCGCTTCGGCGGGGTGACTGCTTGCCTTTTGTATAATGAATCTACGAGTTAGTTGTGTCGGGCGAGGTTAATTCCGTTAAGACGGAAGGAGCCGAAGCGAAAGCGAGTCTGAATAGGGCGATTAAGTCCGGCACACTAGACCCGAATCCGGGTGAGCTACACATGGTCAGGTTGAACTCCGTAGAAATACGGGGGGAGGACCGAACACACCGTTGCTGCAAAAACGGGTGATGAACTGTGTGTAGGGGAGAAATTCCAATCGAACTCGGGGATAGCTGGTTCTCCTCGAAATAGCTATAGGGCTAGCCTCATGTGGTAGCCTCTGGAGGTAGAGAACTTTTAAGGCTAGGGAGCGTGAGCTTACCGAACCTTGAAAAACTGCGAATGCCAGGGGTGAAATCATGGGAGTCAGACGGTGACGGCTAAGCGCCATCGTCACAAGGGGGAAAGCCCAGACCGACGTCTAAGGTCCCTAAATCAAGTCTAAGTGGTAAAGGAGGTGAGATTTCATAAACAGCCAGGATGTTGGCTTAGAAGCAGCCATTCATTTAAAGAGTGCGTAATAGCTCACTGGTCTATTGAGATCTTGCGCCGAAAATGTAACGGGGCTCAAGACTTGTACCGAAGACACGGATCTATATCTTTTTTAGATATAGGTGGTAGAGGAGCGTTCTCATCAGCAGTGAAGGTGAATCGTGAGGTTTGCTGGAGCGATGAGAAGTGCGAATGTAGATATGAGTAACTTTATGGTTGTTAAAACCAACCACACCGCATACCCAAGGTTTCCCGGGCAACGACAATCGACCCGGGGTTAGTCGGTCCTAAGGCGAGGACGAAAGTCGTAGTCGATGGATATACGGTTAATATTCCGTAACTACTATTAATTCGAAAAGAGTCACTTAGTTTTATGTGAGGTTACTGTTTTATGATCCCCTTCGGGGGAATATAGAAAGTGCCTTACTGCGACTTTGTGATTAGACGCGGAGGGACGCGGAAGGAAGTGAGGGGCGCATCAATGGATTTGCGTTCGAAAAGCAAGGCGTGAGATATAGGTAAATCCGTATCTCTGTTAAGTCGAGCTAACGAAGAATGTTCTGCTTTTAGTGGAACTCAATCTCTCATGGTTCATCTGCCAAGAAAAACTTCGTTGTCGAGAATTAGTAGTATCCGTACCGCAAACGAACACTCGTGGGTGAGTCGAGTAGACTAAGGTGATCGAGTCACTTCTTCTCAAGGAACTCGGCAATATAGCAGTCGTAACTTCGGGATAAGACTTCCATGTACCATAACGGTACATGGCGCAGTTAAAGAACTCATGCAACTGTTTATCTAAAACACAGCTCTCTGCAAACACGCAAGTGGAAGTATAGGGAGTGAGACCTGCCCAGTGCTAGAAGGTCAAGAGGAGGGGTGCAAGCTCCGAATCTAAGCCCTAGTGAACGGCGGCCGTAACTATAACGGTCCTAAGGTAGCGAAATTCCTTGTCGGGTAAGTTCCGACCCGCACGAATGGTTAAATGGTGTGAGTACTGTCTCGAGAAGAAACTCGGTGAAATTGCATTATGAGTGAAAATGCTCATTAACCACAGTAGGACGAAAAGACCCTGTGAAGCTTTACTGTAGTCTGGTATTGGATTGATGTGAAAAGTGTGTAGCATAGTTGGGACGCTTTGAAGCCCCGCGCTAGCGGTGGTGGAGCGGCCAGTGAAATACCAACCTCTTTTTACGTCGATTCTAACTTGCGTCGTTTTAACCGACGTCAAGGACAGTGCTTGATGGGCAGTTTAACTGGGGCGGTTGCCTCCTAAAGAGTAACGGAGGTGTGCAAAGGTACCCTAAGGCCGGATGGAAATCGGTCTGATAGTGTATTAGCGTAAGGGTGCTTAACTGCAAGACTAACACGTCAAGCAGATGCGAAAGCAGGCTAAAATGATCCGATATCTACACGTGGGTGTGATATCGCTCAACGGATAAAAGCTACTCCGGGGATAACAGGCTGATCGGGCCCAAGAGTTCATATCGACGGCCCGGTTTGGCACCTCGATGTCGGCCCGTCGCATCCTGGGGCTGGAGAAGGTCCCAAGGGTTTGGCTGTTCGCCAATTAAAGCGGTACGCGAGCTGGGTTCAGAACGTCGTGAGACAGTTCGGTCTCTATCCACTGTGGTCGTTAGAACAATTGAGAGGACGGATCCCTAGTACGAGAGGACCGGGATGTACGAACCTCTGGTGTACCTGTTGTCGTGCCAACGGCAGTGCAGGGTAGCTATGTTCGGTAGTGATAACCGCTGAAAGCATCTAAGCGGGAAACACGCCTCAAGATTAGTTGTTCCATAAAATCCCAGGGAGACTACCTGGTTGATAGGAGGAAGGTGTAAGCCCTGTGAAGGGTTGAGCCGATCCTTACTAAAAGATTTTTTGATTTATTTTATATACATAGGTTCGCGGATGAAGGTGTTCTTCCTTAGGGACGGACAATTTCATCCACAAACCTAGCCTAGGTTTAAACTAGTAACCTGGAAATAATTTCTTTCCTTACCTTTTCTGTCCTGGTGATTATGCCAGATGAGGCCACACCTGATCCCATTCCGAACTCAGTAGTTAAGCTTATCTGGGCTGATGGTACTGCTGGCTTTGCCTGTGGAAGAGTAGGTAGTCGCCAGGACAGAGGAGGTAAGAGAGAATTATGAATGCTAAATTCTGAATTAGAAATTGTAGGCCGTCTTATAAGTGAAGAGGGTCTTTTTTTGTTTCATCAAAATCTAGTTAGCCTTTTTATTAATCGAGAATTTTTTGTCTTGAACTTAGAATTTCTTTCACGCTTGGACTATAAAACAAAGCTAATACCTCATCTTCGAATAGTCTTCCTAAAAAAGTTAAGTTAAGTTTGCCAGACTTTTGCTCAAGAATGTTTAATTTTACAAGCTCGGTGATTAAATGGTTGTAGTGTTCAAAAGTTTCTTGGGTTTTTTTCTGATGTCCGATTTTTTCTACATCGTTAGGAATTATGTCTCCTTTTCTAAGGCCGATTACATATGTGGCGGCAATCTTTTCCTCAGTGGTAAACTCTTTCCCTACAGCAATGGCTAATTGACCGTTTTTTAGCTGATGCTGATAGGTTTGGATATCGCAAGTATTACGAAAGAACCATTTTTCGGTATGTGAATATGCTGATACACCTAGGCCAATAAGTGTGTTATTTATTGCTGTCCGACTTTGTTTAAAAGGATCTTCGTATTGTTTCTTGAGTACAAATCTATTGCCATCTATTTGTTTATAGCCAAGTTTTTTCAATTCTTGCCAAATAAAAGCTCTTCCCAGTAAAGTTTCCCATTCAGAAGAAAACGCTTCTGCGTTTTTTCGCAGCATTATGCCTTGAGGCCGTGTGGCAGAGAAGCGGCCATTGTACCAGGTGATATGTGGTGGGCGCAGCGCTTTAATTCGCTCTATATTGAGTTCTATTTCTTTTTTTGATCCATTACTCAGGTCCTGAATTAAATCAATATTCCAGTTTTGAAAATATTGAGAAGCGAGCTTACAAGCATGTATAGCAATTTCCGAGGTATAGCCACGGCCTGCAACCCGTAATACTTGATTGTCAAAAGACTGGATGCCGAAGCTAAGTCTACTCACACCCATTTGCTGCAACATCTTTAACTTATCTCTACCTGTATTGTTAAGAATGCTGAGTGGACTTGCTTCAACACAGATGGGGGCGCTATTTAACCAAGAAAAAGAGTGCTGGACTTTTTCTATAAGTTTTTTTAGTTGTTTTCGGCTAAGCATAAGTGGCGTTCCTCCGCCAATATAGAGAGAAGCAACTTGCACATTGTTTTTTTGAAATAACTTTTTATAGATAGCAATTTCTCTGTGTAATAGGGACAAATAATGCTCTACTGCAGCGTTTTCAGCATTACTACTTTTGCTTTCTCCACGGTAAAGGCTTACTATATAATGACAAAAGGTACAGCGTGTTTCGCAAAAAGGAATGTGAAAATAAAGGTGCACCGGAGATGTATGGATACTATCTATGACTGTTGATGTCTTTACTTGCTCTAGGCAAGTAAGTGGTGGATAGGTGACCACTGAATGACTGCCTCCTAATAGATCCTTTGTTTTATGAAGGCCTACGGAATGAATGTCGCTGAGATTCTTAGGTAAACCATATTGGTTCAAGAGTATAATGCTTTTGTTCCATGAGGTAGAAACTTTATGATAGTCATCGCTATCTGCCTTCATAATTGGTGGGGTTTGGATGGACAAGAAGCATGCGTATCCATTCTGTCTAACTCTAAAACCATGTGGTGTCATGGGCGGGATTTCCCATTGCTCGTTTTCTTCTATCATTTTCCACTTGCTATTAATAAAAGCAAAGGCCTTGTGAGGCTGGGGGAAGTGATATTTGTTGCCGAGTATACAAATAAAGGCATGAGAACTTTCATGGTAGTGGATCTCATCTTTCAAATCTCTTTCAACTTTCACGATTTCTACTTGAACATCTTTGGCAGTAAAACCAAGAGGCTGAAGAATATTTACTAACAATGAATTGGGTAATCGGCTTTTTTGAAAACCATGATACTCAACAAACTTTAACTGTGATGTATTTGTAGTTTGTAAAAGATGTAGGATCTTATCGCTAATAGCAGGAAGATCCTGGATCGCGTGGTGTGACATAAAAGTATATCAATATACGACATCATAACTGTCCTAATAAGGTTGACGATACTCGCCTTGATTGCTGTGTCTAACCTTTGACTTATTGGCTTACTAAAGTCAGAGTATTGTCGAGTACTTTTCGACAACAATCACATGAAGCAGTCATTATATGCTCTTGGTTTCTCTGAAAGGGAAGCAACCATTTATCTAGCGTTACTAACCTTAGGTGCCTCTAAATCAATTGAATTAGCACGCTATACTGGGTATACACGTCCCACTATCTACGACGTAGTCGAAAAACTTATTCATAAGGGGGTTATTAGCAAATACAAGAAAAGAAATATCACCTTTTTTAATGCTCAAGATCCACAGAAATTAATTGAATATCTGGAGCGTGAATTAGTAGAAGTTGATACTCGCCTCAAAAACCAGAAAAGACAAATGCAAGAACTCTTGCCTGTTTTACAATCTTTATCTCGTAGTAATACAACAAGGCCAAAGGTACAATTTTTCGAAGGAGAGAAGGGAATGCGAGAAGCATATGAAGATACTTTGACTACAAAAGATAAAATCTTGGCATATACGAATGTTGAGGAAATGGTAAAAGTATTTCCTAACTTTTTTCCTGCTTACTTTCAACGCCGTGCAGCGAAGCGTATTCCTACCGATGCTATTTTTGTCAATAATGCTGCAGGTCAAGAACGAGCTTCACATGATCTTACTGAATTGCGCCGGACAAAGTTTTTACCTGATCCAGCGGATATATGGTATCCGGAAGTTAAAGTTTATGATGACAAGGTTTTGATTACCTCATGGCGAGAAAAGATAGCCGTGATTATTCAATCTCGAGAATATGCTGATTTACAAAGAGTGATATTTCAAGCATTGTGGGAAAAGCTAGATGAATAACTGTCCTCCGGCGAGGACAGAACTTACGTGGCTTTTTAGTGCTGTTTCTGATATGTTATGTAGCTTGTTTAAGGCCTATATATGGATCCAAGCATGATTAGATTTGATATACCGACTAGAGATTTACTCAATGAGGTTGATATCGGTTTTTATAATGCTCTTTATCAGAATGTACTTTTCCATGGTACTGGACGTTTGCATTGGGGGTATGCAGGTGGTGATAAATCTCATCCCAATGGCCAACTAATAGATATATTAACTGCAGTAGCCAACGAAGGTATTAAGCCGCAAGCTGATCATATAGCTAGATTACTTTTGAGAAGCGCTGAAACAGTTTCTTTAACCAGACAAAGGATCTATGCACGTTGTTATGGAGAGTTTTTTGGAAGCGATGATCAAGGTAGTACGGATCTAGCATATGTATTTGGTTCAATGGAAGGATGGCAACCGTATTTCTTTGGTGAAACTTCCAGAGCCATGAAGAGTAGAGTGAACGCCCCCTATCTTCCTACTGCCTTTAAACATCTGCTGACACGTTTTTCACTGGCAGATATCCGTCGAGTCATGGATGTAAAGCATCATACAGCACGATGGTTGGTCAATAGAGCCACTATTCAGGGAAATCACCCAGTCGTTTTTGGAGTTGAAATAGATGCGGTAACTTGTCTACCACTTCCTCACGGATTGAATTTCTTTGAATCTAGAACAGCTAAAGTAATCCCCCCAGAAAGTGTGAAGTTAATCGAAGTTCCTTTGAGTAAAATAGCAGAAGTAAAAACAATAACTGCACGTTCCAATCTTCGTCATGCAGTTGTTTTGCCAATAGAACATGGTGAGGTTCATTCGTTTCGCAGAGGAATTGCTGCATGCACTAAAAGGTCAGGTTGAGTGTTGAAATCTCTTACTATTGCGATTTTCTAAGAAATGGTGGATTTGGTGAATAAGTTGGTTTAGAAATTATAAACAGCGAGGAATTAAGATTCTTCCGTGAGCAGTTGTTATTACTGAATGGGAAAGGATAGAACTACGAGCTCTATTTAAGTACAGCATCCACAAGCTCCGGAAATTGCTCTGTTCCCATATCTTTCAAAGTATAATGTCCTCTTCCTACTAAATTAATCACTTCTCCTCCTAATATTTGATGGAACATACTAAGGCCGGCTTTCCCATCATCGGCTTCGTTGTCTGCTGTGAACATAATAATACTCTTCACCCTATGAGGAATACTCACATCAATCGGATTAGTATAAAATGCTATTTCAAGCGGATCACTTTCCGGACGGATTTTCCATGGAGCTACAAGAATAAGCTTTTGAATCGATCTCTTTGTATCTCCTAGCCAGCGGACTAGAAAAGTACACCCACAACTATGACCAATAAGGACTGTTTGTTCTGAAATGGGCAATTGGTCAAAAACCTTTTTGAATTCATCATAATTAGGATTCCAGGGATTAGGCATCAATGGCGTCTCTGTGCGAATGCCAATAGCAGTGAGTTTTTGTTTAGTCCATGGAATCCAATGTTTATCATATGTTCTGGTTTCAGGATTCATTGCTTTTTCTTTGTCAGAAGGACAGCCATGAATAATAATGCAGTTACTTTTGGCTAAATTAAATTGCTTGGTAAGAAGGATGCCTTTTCTGGGAACTAGAAAAAAGCTGGCGAAAACTGGGTAAGTCGCATCTTCAATGAGACGCGGATCGAGAACAGGCTTACCCTTTGCGTCCATATTAGTGGGTTCATGCCATCCATCTTTATGACTCCACGTGCCATCATCATCTTTTCTCCACCAGTCAAAATCAAAATTTATGGGATCAGCATTAAAACGTAATGCCACCAAATAATAACCTTCTTTGTCAGTTTGATCAGCCGTAGATATTAGACCATCTGCAATCGCACCATTAATAATACACTCTCGGTATTCAGTTAGAGAAACGTTTTTGAAATATTCATTAAAACTAGCAAAATACTTTTGAGGTAAAGATTTTATGTAACCCAATCCTGGCACAGCCCAATGATAATGAGGATTGTTGAGTGCGTATGCATAGCAATTCGCATTTTCACTGCAACTTTGCCAGTCAGTCGCTTTACATGAGTGCCACTGTAATGGATCAAATATTAGTTTCATACAAGTATTTATTGATATTACTATAATATGCAACATTATGAATACCAAGCGGTGATGAATTCATTTTTGGTGAGCCATTCCTAAAAATGGTGGAGCCGGGCGAAATCGAATCTTTTTGAAACCAATAAATGTGATCCATACTTAATAATAATACAAAGGCATTTTGTCCTCTAACAAATTCTGCTTTCTACCTGGCATTTACTCCGAGTTCCATCGAGGGGCATTCTGCATTATACTTTTCCAGTCTTGTTTATATTTTTTATGAAAGTTGCTCTAGTAAATGATTGGCTTACCTCAATGGGGGGCGAAATGAAAGTCTTGTTGGCGATAGCTGACATTTATCCTGAAGCGCCCATCTATACTTCAGTGTTTGATAAAAAGAAGATGAGTCGTTTGGCTGCTCGGGATATTCGTACTTCTTATCTCCAAAAGCTTCCTTTTGCTACCAAAGTACATAAGATGATCCCGATGCTACGGCCCCGGGCATTTGAAGATTTAGACCTTTCGGAATTTGATGTAGTGATATCTTCCAGTCATGCTGAAGCTAAGGGAGTGATTACCAAACCCAATACTGTACATATTTGTTATTGTCATACTCCTACTCGCTATTATTGGAGTGACTACCATGAATATAAACAGAGAATGGAGTTTGGCATCTTGAATCCCTTGGCAAAATTTATGATGCCTCGTGCCATTCATAAATTGCGACAATGGGATTATCTGGCCGCTCAACGAGTCGATCATTTTATTGCTAATTCACAATTTGTTGCTCAACGTATTCAAAAATATTATCGCCGGGATGCACAAGTTATTTATCCACCAGTAAATACCGAATACTTTACTTTGAATCCTGAAGTTGCTAGAGAAGATTTCTTTTTTGCTATGTCACGAGCAATTCCTTATAAAAAACTAGATTTATTGGTACAAGTGGCTAATCAAGCTAAGGTGCCTCTTAAAGTTGCTGGTGGCGGTCCTATGATTGGTTATCTCAAAAAGATTGCTGGGCCCACAGTAGAGATATTGGGCTATGTTTCTGATGAAGATATGCGATCCTATATGCAGAGAGCCCGGGCCTTTTTGTTCGCTGCTGAGGAAGATTTTGGTATTGTGCCGGTGGAAGCTATGGCTTGTGGTACACCAGTTATTGCCTATGGCCGTGGTGGGGTAGTGGAAACAGTTACTCCTGATACAGGAATATTGGTAGGCGCACAAACTGTGGATGCTTTTGTAAGAGAGTTGCAGCAATTGGATAATCGCACTTTTGATCATCATGTTATTCGTAAGCATGCGGAGCAATTTTCTGTATTGCGCTTTCAACAGCAAATGAAAGAGTATGTGAATAGTTTACTCAAATAAGAAAAAGACTATGGTTGTGATTCCATAGTCTGTATCTTGGAGATTTGTTATGGCAGCTATGCTGATAAAGCATGAATAAAGCGATGGAAAATACCCAATGAGTGGGATTTCTCTACCTGCTTTCGCCATGTTTGTATCTGCTCAGCAATATTTTGTAACTGGTCATTATTAAGTGCTTTTTCTGCTAATGGAAAAAGGCCATGTTCTTCTTCATGAATATGGTGCAGTACTTGTTCAGCCAAAACTTCAAGCTTAGCTTCCCATACTTCTTCGGGATCATGAGATTGAGTGAGTTCATGGAGAAGCATTTGTACCGCATGATGTTGTTCATACGCTTCTAATGCCAGAGTATGGCTACGAACCATATTTTTTAATACTGGATAAAAGAACTTTTCTTCAGCATGACTATGTAATGTGAGTTCTTCTTTGAACTTTTGAAAAAGATTGTGTCTGGCAGTATATAAACTTAAATCCATACTTCTCAATCGTTCAAACAAGCGCTCAATTTTTCTATGATCAGCTTTTAAGAGAGTAAAAATTGACATAAAATAGTTGTTAAGTATGGGCTAATTGCTTATCAGATAAGTGCATAGTGCGAATACTTTGGGCCTGATTATCTGTTAGTATAGTTTTTACTTTATCCATGTCTCGGTCTGTTGCGGGAATTGCTAGAAGAATTTCACCAGCCTTGATGCGCTCTTCATATTGGCGAGCATCTTCTTCAGGGACTCCTAGGCCGACCAATGAACCTACCAAGCCTCCAGCCAATGCTCCTGTGATCGCTCCTGAAGCCGTAACTGCTGCTGCGCCTGTTAAGCCCAAAGCGGTTGCAATTGGTCCAGCAATAAAGAGAGCTCCAATGCCAGGAATGGTTAAAGCGCCAAGTCCTACTAAGAGGCCAGCAATTCCACCAAGTACACCACCAGTAGCTGCTCCACCGGCAGCGCCACTAGCAATGTTATCAGCTGTGCTCCGAGCATTGGTATCAACATAACTACCTTCGCGCATGATCAATGACATATCTTTTACCGGAATATCATTGGCCTTTAATTCATCAATAGCTGTATCTGCATCGATTCGATCAGAGAAGAGGGCGATAATGATGGTATGCATAAGTTTTTAGTAAATTGTAAGTAAATATCATGAGGAGATGTTTATAGGGAAATAAAGTCATATTGCCTAAGCAATGTTTGAGATTAATCTAAGCTGCTGTACTAAAAATGGAATTGATAATCCATAATACTATGGCAAAAATAATTGCCCAGATTAACCCATCTACCTGAAAACCAGGAACTATTCGTGCGGCAAGGAGTATAAGTACGGCATTAATTACTAGAGTAAAGAGTCCTAAGGTCAAAATATTTACTGGCAATGTAAGTAGTATGAGTAAAGGTCTGATTACGGCATTGAGTACACCGATTACTAATGCGGCTATCAAAGCAGTCCCAAAATTGGTCACCCGCACACCTGGCAAAAGATAGGCGGTGATAATGATAGCTAAGGCAGAGAGTAGCCAGTTGATAATAAAAGCCATAAAATTAAAGATTAAGAATTAGAAGAAAAGAGTAATAAATTCTTAACTAGTGCGGACTCCAAGTAGGCGCAAAATAAAGAGAATTACTGCTACTACAAGTAGCAAATGCACTAAATCTCCGCCAACTTGGAAAAAGAAACCGCCTAACCAGGAAATGAGTAGGATAACAAGCAAAAGATCAAGAATACTCATAGGATATGGTTAAAAATAATTTAAAAAAAGCACCGAGGATTTCTCCAGGTGCTTATTTTAGTTGAGTTTGGATAGCTTCCCATTCTCCTTTGAGTCTTTCGGCCAAAGCCTTTACTTGGTCCTCAGCCCAATCCTTGCCTTTAGTCACCTCTGCAATGGCATCATCGACAATCTTGTCAAAGCGTTTTTGGGTCAATTGCCGCTTATCGGAAATATCATCCACTGCTGCCAAAATATGGCCCCGGATTTCAAGATATGCCTGCTCAAGCTGATCGTCCACTGAGCCAAATACTTCAGCTAGCAGATTTTGTACAGTTTCTTTGCTCTGCTGGAAAGTCGTTGCTAAACCTTGAGCTTTTTGCCAAAGCTCTTTACGTGTCTTGGCACCTGATTGAGGTGCAAATGCTAAGCCAATAGCCGCTCCCAAAGCGGTGGCTACCGCTAACCCTAATGCACCGAATGCAACACCATTTACATGACGAACAGATGTGTTGTGATTCATAATGGAGTGGTTAAGAGTCAACTTCTACGATATGCCTATTAAAATTGTTTTGCAAATAACTAATTTAAAATCTTACTAGATTTTTGAGCAAGATTGTTGTATTAATCTAAAAAGAAATTGTGAGCAGTTTATTATCTATAAGCCCATGCATCATAGGCCAGGAGAAGATTCTTTAGTACAACCAGTTGCAAATACATTTTTAATAGATCCCATTAGCGAACGAATTCTATTAGGTTTGCACCCAAATGGTGATTGGCAGCCGATAGGTGGCAAAGGGAAGTCTCAAGAAATTAACGGAAAGCAAGAAATTGAAGATCCAGTTGAAAGTGCATTAGGTGAAGCTAATGAAGAGTTATTAGGATTACGAGAATTTAACTTAGAACGTGATGATTTCCATGAGCTGAGACACTTTCGCGTGGCAAGGACAGGAGATAAACTAGGCCTAGCTATTACGAGATTTCTAGCTGCTTTACCTTTAGGCTATGTCCCTAAAATCGATCATAGACACACAGATCACACCGGCCTTCGCTGGGTAGGGATAGAGGATCATCTAGTCGTGAGACCATCAGGAGGTCAGCCTGGACTGGAATTGAAAAGAGAAGTACGTGAGGATTTATGGCTACTTTTACGTCGTAGCATTGAAACGGGAACCGTGGTTACCGCTACGCCTCATAGTCAAATCGTAATTAAACCGGTTTTTTATGATCCAATCCGTAAGGCAATACTACTCTTTACCAAAGATGATCAGTATGCTTTACCTCATTATCCACATGATAAGAAAGATGAACATATTCATTATTCATTTGCGGAAGTTTTGCGAAGAATAATGCACGGGTTTCCCCTGGATGCTTCTCTCTCTGATCTCAGACAAAAACAACTATTTGTTTCTAGTGGTATATCCAGAAAAGGAAAACAGACATGGATGCTTTTTTATTTGTTTTACCACCCCCTGGTTGCAGTAGCTTATAGTGATCTGTCGTCGGCTGAGTATTGCTGGCTGCCAATTGATGATGAAGCTGCTATAGAAAAGTATGTTGTGCAGCGTTATCAAGCCGATGTCCGCCAAACAATAAGCCAAATTATGGCAATTCATGAAGGCTCATCTCGAGACTGTCTGGCTCAAATGGCTAACTTGTTGCCGATGAACTTGGGAGAGCGAGATAGTGTTGCGATCAAATTAAGGTAACCTTACCCCTTTTTATATGAGAATAGATAATTTTATACTGATCTAGATTGAACTTTTGTGTTTGATCAACCAATGGAAAAAGACGGTCATTATTCATGTGACTAGTGATACACCAACGATCGATAGTAAAAGTTTCTTTCAAATAGCCATCGTTAGAACTTTCTTCAATGGTAATAGCCCCATCATATGGCCACTGGGCAATACGTGTTTTCTCGAAAGCTCGGATTACGCGTGCATTATATTCTTCTATGGGCTCTTGTTGTAAGCAACTTCCTTTGCAGCGCTTAATATGATAACCAAAGCAGCAACCTGTGGTTTTCTGCAAATTAAGTAATTTCTGACAAAGCTGATGTTCCGAACTAAGAAATAGTAAACAATCCTGAGCTTGCTTTTGCGAAGTAAATACTCCCATTACCTTCTCCAAATCAGTAGTAGAGATCTCTTCAATATAATCTCCCTTGACACTCCAATAGCCATGAGAATCAACTACTTTAAAGAGCACAAATAATTTTTTTACCCGACGCAATTGATGATTATATAAAGGAAACTTTTCCTTAATTAGTTTGCTTTCCAATAACAGAGCACCTAATTCTCCTGCAGTTGGTACCGTTTCTATCTTTGCTAAACTAGTAAAGATTTTCATTGCTTTACTGGAACGTACACTGTTTTGAAAGTGCTGCTTCACTCGTTCCTGAATATTAATACTTTTCCCAATATATAGTGGCGTATTTTCGTGATCATAAAAAATGTATACCCCCGGTCCTTTGGGTAAGTCACGAATGAGATGTGGTGCCAGTTGAGGAGGAACTCTTTGGGTTTTGATAATTTCAGTAATAGCCTGCTCGAGGAATTGCGGTTCAAAACGTTGGCCCAGAATTTGTAAAAAATCCCATAAGGCTTGAGCATCAGCAAGGGCCCTATGTCTTGCTTCAGTGCTAATATTAAAACGGTCAATGAGATGACTTAAACTATGCCGAGTATATTCAGGAAAAAGTTTGCGAGATAATCGGACAGTACAGAGAGTTTTGGCTTGGAAGGTGATTCCCATTCGTTCAAATTCAGCACGAATGAAACCATAATCAAAGGCAACATTGTGCGCCACGAACACTGCTCCTTCGAGAGTGTCTAAGAGTTCCTGAGCGACATCCTGAAACAAAGGAGCATCTTTCACATCGTGACTGGTGATACCAGTCAATTCAGAAATCATCTCAGGAATATATTGCCGCGGATTGATTAAAGTTGTGAAAGTTTTTTGGAGTTTATTATTTTCGATCACCAGTACTCCTATTTCGAGTACTCGATCTTGAGATAATCGTGAGCCAGTAGTTTCTATATCTACTATTGCAAAACGCATACAAAACAAAAATGAATATTGCCGAATGGGCGGAAAGAATGAAGCAAATGGCTATTTTTTTCAACTCACCATCTACACCTATTCTATTCCCATTCTATCATTCTTCACACTCAATTCTCCATTCTTGCCCCATGGGGGCTTATGGTGTATGAAAAAGAGAGTTAACCAAATGTCTATGGCGGCTACTGGAATACATGAATCACTTTGGTTAGATACTTTTGACTGGAAACAAAAGTATCCTAAATTAACCACTGATATCACTGCGGAGATATGTGTAGTCGGTGCTGGTATTAGCGGCCTGACAGTGGCTTATTTATTGCAAAAAGCCGGCAAAAAGGTGATCTTGGTCGAAGCGGGAAATATTGGTTCGGGAGAAACCGCTAGGACGACAGCCCATTTGGCTAGTGCTCTAGATGATGGTTTTGCCCATTTGAAAAAGCTATTTGGTATTGATGGTTTAAGGCTGGCTTTACAAAGTCATCAAGAAGCAATTGATTTTATTGCTAACCTGACTAAAAAAGAAAAGATTGATTGTGACTTTGCTTGGTTAGAGGGCTATCTATTCCCTACCACTGACGAAGAAGCTGCCGAATTACAAAAAGAAGCTGAGGTGTTAGCTGAGGTAAATGTACTAAAGGCGCAATTCAAAAAGTTACCGATAGCCAAACTCAGCCGATATCAGAGTTTAGTATTCGCTAAGCAAGGCCAGTTTCATCCCCTTAAGTATTTAGCTGGTTTAAGCAAAAGATTTAGCAGTATGGGAGGAGAGATATTCACCAATACATATATTAATGAAGTAAAAGAAAAAGGAGAGGCGACAATACTTACCACTCGCGATGGTAGGTGCATAGGCGCTCAATACGCTGTAATCACAACCAATACACCGTTTAATGACAAAGTGACCATGCATACCAAGCAAGCAGCATATCGTTCCTATGCTGTCGGTTTGGAAATAGCTAAAGGAGTCATTCCTACTGCGCTTTATTGGGATATGCACCAGCCATATCATTATGTCCGTATCTATGAACGAAAGGATCAGACCAGCGATATACTTATTGTTGGCGGCGAGGATCACAAAACTGGTCAGGATGATAATTCCGAAAAAAGGTTTCTTGATTTAATTCAATGGGCGCAAACATATTTTTCTAATTTAGGAGTATGTCGATATCGCTGGTCCGGTCAGATCATTGAACCGGTGGACAGCTTGGCCTTCATTGGCTTAAATCCAGGGGATAAGCGAACTTTTATTGCTACCGGAGATTCTGGTCATGGTTTAACCCATGGTACTATCGCTGGGCAGCTCATATCTGATCTTATTTTAAAAAGGAATAATCCTTGGGAAAAACTCTATCAGCCAGCACGAAAGAATTGGTGGGCAGCATGTGAGTTTGCCCAGGAGAATCTTAATGTTGCTAAGCAATATCTTGATACTATCAGTCCTGGAGAAGTGAAAAACAGTAAAGTCATTGCCCCTGGCGAAGGGGCTGTGATCAGAAAGGGGATCAAGAAAATAGCTGTATATAGGAATAAGCAGGGTAAATTACAAAAACTTTCAGCGGTATGTCCTCATCTCGGTTGCATTGTAAAATGGAATAAAGCGGAAACGACCTGGGATTGTCCTTGTCATGGCTCGCGTTTCAATGCTCAAGGAGAAGTGCTCAATGGGCCGGCACATACTAATTTAGAAAAGTTATGAAACCCATTTTAGAGGAATTTAAAAAGTTTGCGGTAAGAGGCAATGTGATTGATATGGCTATCGGTATTATGATTGGCACGGCTTTCAATCGTATCGTGTCATCTCTGGTCGAAGATATTATTATGCCCCCTTTAGGTTTATTAATTGGCGGTGTTAAATTTGCTGATTACAAAGTCTTATTGAGACCAGAATTTACTGATATTGCTGGTAAAGTAATTTCACCACCGTTATTTCTCAACTATGGTTCTTTTATTGGTGCGCTATTTAACTTTTTGATTATTGCTTTTTCTATGTTTGTCGCTGTCAAGATGATTAATACCTTCAAAGAACGGCTAAAAAAACAGGAGGAAGTAAAACCGAGTTCAGCTCCTCAAGACATTATTTTGCTGACGCAGATTCGTGACTTATTGGCCAACAAAAAATGATTATTCGCCCCGCCGATGGCCACTTTGACCATGATGCTTCATGACCGTGCGAGCAGCGACTTCTTCGGCACGTTTGCCATAACGGCCGCTTTTTTCAGCGCTCTCTTTAATGTGCTCATACATTCTTTGTTCTTTGGCATCAACACCGCGCAGTGGTTTTGTAGACTTTTTAGCTTGTGGCATAAGAAAAGGTTAATAGTACCAAAAAGGAATTATACGCTTCGGGAATGCTTTGTGAAGCAAGCAGCCTGGACCATGAGCCAGGATGATAGGGGAATTAAGGGCCTAGTATCTAATTGTATTAGTGAAATCAATTTCACTTGATAGCGGGTATTGGTAACTTCTAGGATGAGCGCGAACTAAATATCTTTATGCACTATGACAATCTTCATCCTCTTCAAATGGTAATGCTTCATAAAATGATGTCATTACCATTTGCTCGCTTTCGTGATTTACGCGTAGAGGGTTTGGCTACTGACCATGTGACCTATCATATCAAAGCTTTAATCAAACAGGGTTTGTTACTGAAAAATAGTGACAGTTTATATGAATTGACTGATCAGGGAAAAGAATATGTGGGTCGAATTGACGAACGTACGGCTAAAATTGAAACTCAGGGCAAAAGAGGGGTTTTGGTGCGTTGTCAAAAAAAAGAACATGGTCAGGCTTTTTATTTAGCCAATCGTCGTCTGAAGCAACCTTTTTTAGATTATGTCGGTTTTCATACCGGCAAGGTAAAAGAAGGGGAAAGTATTTATCAGGCAGCTGCACGAGAGTTGAAAGAGGAGGCTGGTGTACAAGCCGATCTCCATTTGGTAGCGATATTTCATTATATAGATTACAAAGAAAATGGGGATTTTTTGCGAGATATTTATTTTTATGTATTTAATGGCTTTAATATCTCGGGTGATTTAATCATGCATAATCCAGAAGAGGGAGTAGAGAACTTTTGGATCACTGCTGCCAATTTGAAGAAGCAAAAAACTTTTCCCGGCTTTTGGCAAAGACCAATGTTTTTAAATGAAAGAAGCAAAAAGTCATCGGAAAACACAATAAGTATTCATTTTAGAGAAAATGTGAGGGTGATAAAGGAGTTTTGAATTCTGAATGCAGAAAGCTGAATTCAGAATGGACAATGGGACGAAAGTTGTTGAGTAGGCGGTAATGTATAACTTTTTCAACTTTATTGAAAAAAGCGGCGTAGCCTTCTGCCTCAATTCAGAATTCAGCACTCAGAATTCTGAATTTCTTACTTGCTTAACTCTCCACCATTTTCATGAGATAATGTCTTTCACTTAACTTGTATAGTTATGGAAAAAACAGCTCAGCTTCCTACCCTTAAGTTGGCAGACAATATTCCAGTTGCTATTCAATTTGATGGTGTTTTGGGCAAAGAGTATTTGAATGAACAATATGGTACCAAGTCGTATATGTACGTAGTATTTGATGTTGGTGACCAAGAAAACAAAAAGGTTTGGTTTGCTACTGAAAAACAACATGCGATTCTTCAAGAAGCGAAAGTGCAACCAGGCAAAACCTATCTACTCTTGAAAGAAAAGTTACCTGAAGAAAAGTATACCCAATTTAAAGTACGTCCATTAACTGAAAAAGAGCTTTCATCTCTCAATGTCTCTCAACAAATGAATGTATCGCCAATTGATCAGCTAGCAAAAGAGTTAAAGAGCTATCAGGCCGCCAAGAAAGACATTAAACTGGGAAATATTAGTCCTGAAGCAGCTGCTTGGGCACTGAAAACTGCTGTTATGGCTTATGATCTTTTTGAGCGCAATCATTTGTTGCATTCTATTGACGATATGGATGAGGCTTTGGAATACTTGGCTAAGAAGTTTTTGGTCATGCAAAAGAAGTTAATGCATGATATTTAGGTCTAGCTTAGTTTAATAGCTGCTAATTACCCTGCTAAGTGATGAGTATTTGGATGATATGAGGCTTAGTGAATTGGTTGCGTAAAAATTAGTGCAAAATATTTAGTGGCCTTAAGCCCCTTGCAAATTTTATTATTTGGCCTAAAATGGCCGCTCCCATATATCAATTGACAATTAGCTATCTATGAACGCAACGAAAATCAAGACAGGTGTGTGTGTGATCATCACCGATGCCGACCAAAAAATTCTTCTTGGTAAAAGACAAAATGTTTTAGGGGAAAATACTTGGGGACTTCCTGGAGGTCATCAAAAGCTGGGTGAAAGTATTTTTGAATGTGCCAAAAGAGAAGTTTTTGCTGAAGTGAATATTGAATTAGAGGCAATGGAATTAGTTGATGTTTCTGAAATAGTCGATACTGGTTTGGATTATCAATTGGTGGAATTGGGATACGCTTCTACCAAATGGCAAGGTATCTTGCAGTTGAAAGAGCATAAGTATTGTAGTGAATGGAAATTCTTTGATATCAATGAATTACCTGCTGACATTTATCTTCCCCATAAACCAATTGTTGAGCGCATGGTCAGTCGTTTGAAAAAAGAAGATACGAAACAAGAAAACAATCTTTATAATTATATCCATCCTCATTTCAAAATTGGTGTTCAAGACTTTGTTATCAATAAGAAAGGTCAATTATTAATGGGCTTACGCAAAGATCCTTATGACAAGGGAAATTGGGGTTTGCCTGGTGGCCATTTGGATGTAGGAGAGACTCTTGAAGAATGTGCCATTCGTGAATTAGAAGAAGAATCTGGTATTATTGCTACTCATGCTTTGCAGTTTGCGTATGTCGAGCAACCAATTACCTTATCAAATAAGCATTACCTGCATTTTGGTTACTTAATTAAAGATTTTGATGAAAGTATTCCTTTGATCAACGGTGAACCTGATGATGTAGACCACTGGGAATGGTTTGATCTCAATAATATGCCTCATAATTTGGCACCTACGCAAAGAGAAATGATTCTAAAATTTCTGAAGCTGAATAAAATTTCTTTTGCTAGAAACTAAATCTAAAAGAAGACATTCAAAAAAAGCAGGCACATTGTATCTGCTTTTTTTGGGCATATTCATATTTAGACAAATCAAGTAATTGCTGCTATATCGATCAATGGACACTATATTGGTTTAATTTTTGTCACTATCTATGTCTGCTATTGTTATTAAAGATCTTGCCAAAACCTACGCTAATGGGAAGCAGGCATTAAAAGGCGTTTCACTGGAAATTGAAAAAGGGGATTTTTTTGCTTTACTTGGTCCTAATGGTGCTGGTAAAACTACTATCATTGGTATTCTGACAGGATTAGTGAATAAAACTGCTGGTAGTGTATCGGTCTTTGGTCTTGATTTAGATCGTGCTCATAATCAAATTAAAAGATTAATTGGTGTGGTGCCCCAAGAGTTCAATTTTAGTATTTTTGAGAAGGTATTTGATATTGTAGTTTGGCAAGCCGGTTATTTTGGTATTCCTAGAAAAATAGCAGAAGAACGAGCAGAAAAGGTTCTTAAGAAATTAGAGTTGTGGGATAAAAAAGACCAACCATCGCGTGCTCTTTCTGGTGGTATGAAGCGCCGTTTAATGATTGCCAGAGCGCTTGTCCATGAACCAGAATTTCTTATTTTGGATGAACCTACTGCTGGAGTGGATGTAGAGCTGCGTCGTGGTATGTGGCAATATTTGCGCGAGTTGAATGCTCAGGGGACAACGATATTGCTTACTACTCATTATTTGGAAGAGGCAGAAGAATTGTGCCGCCATGTAGCAATCATCAAGCAGGGGGAAATAGTTAAAAAGGATAGCATCAAGAATGTGATTAGTTCTTTGGAAATACACACATTGATTTTGACCACATCCCCATTACCAGAAAATATCAAATTGGCCACGATTACAGTTAGAAGAATAGACGATGTTACCTTGGAGGCGGATCTAACTCATCAGACTGTGACCGAATTAGTTGAGGAACTGAAAAGTCTCAATATTGCTGTGCAAGATATTCGTGCCAAGGGAAATCGTTTGGAGACATTTTTTCTTAATCTTTTGAATCAGTAATATGCTGCAATCTCTCAATTGGATATCATTGGTCACAATCACCCAAAAAGAAGTTGTTCGCTTTTTGCGTATTTGGCCGCAGACTATTCTACCACCATTAATTAATCAATCACTGTATTTTATTATTTTTGGTACCTTTATTGGTTCGCAAATTCCGCCAGTGAATGGTGTTCCCTATATGGCTTTTTTGGTTCCCGGTTTAGTGATGATGGGTGTAATCAACAGTGCTTATTCCAATGTCGTTAGTTCATTTTTTGGTGCTAAGTTTCAAAAAAACATTGAAGAATTACTGGTTTCACCTACACCTTCTTGGGTAATTATTGCTGGTTTTACTTTAGGAGGAATGCTGCGCGGATTCTTGGTTGGTATAGTGGTCTTTGCCCTTTCAATGTTTTTTGTAGCGCCGCAAATTTATAGTTTAGCGATCATCTTGTTATTTATTGTTTGTACTGCTTTAGTGTTTGCCTTGGGCGGTCTATTAAATGCTATCTTCGCTACGAAGTTTGATGATATTAGTATATTTACTACCTTTATTCTCACCCCATTAACCTATTTGGGCGGCGTATTTTATTCAGTAAAAAGCTTACCAGCATTGTGGCAGACCTTATCTTATTTTAATCCTATTCTCTATTTGATCGATGGTTTCCGTTACGGTTTTTATGGTCAGGCTGACATTTCTCCCTGGGTAAGTATTGCCGTGTTACTCACCATGACCATAATTTTACTGGGAGCGAATATTTACCTGTTTAAGAAAGGAATTGGACTGAAACAATAAAGTAAATTCGGAATTCTGAATTCGAAATTCGGAATGGACAGGGGGACAAAAGTTGTTGAGCAAACAATGACGTATAACTTTTTCAACAAAATTGAAAAAAAACGGCATAGACTCCTGCCTCAATTCAGAATTCAGAATTCCGAATTCCGAATTCTCTCGTAATCTTTCTTAAATATAGTTTTAGCTATAATAAACGTGCTATGAGCAATAAATAAGGCTGCATAGACATCGATAGAGTAGTGTAGGTGACCTAGTAAAGAGCTAATGGCAAAAAGTATGGTAATGGCTAAGAAAAAGTAACCCAAGTATTTACGCTGCCAAAAAGTGAGCGAGATCAAAAAGGGTAGGGCAGTATGACCGGAAAAAAAGTAGTCGGCGCCATAGACAAAGCGCTCTGTCAGTGAATTAGCTAAAGATAAATTGGTGATCTCCAAAGGGGGGCCAAGATGGGTCAAAATAATTGCTAATGAACGAAATAGGTAAAGCAAAGCAATACCTTTGAGTAGAAAAGGAATGTGCTTCGGTTCATAGAGGGTAACCAAAAAGGTAAAAATGACCATCACAATTGCGCCTTCAATAAAAATGAGGCGCATATCAAATACTGGCAAATGATCGAGGATAAGGTCTCTGACTCCATTACTAATATTCTGAAAAGCATAGGTCCCCGCACGATAATTGAGTACGATACTCAATAGCAAAAACAAACTGCCAGAGACGGTAGAAATAATAAAATCTTTTTGTTGCCATAAATAAGAATGTCTTTTGAAAATAGAAAACATAATAAATAATTATTGTAGTTGATAACTTATTAATTCATAGCGAGCTATTTGGTCTGCTTCACTGGCATTACAAGTAAATCGGGCGAATTGATTGGTTTGGATTCGTTTGATGCTAACACAATGATACTGAGCATTGTTGGCTTTGAATATAATCTGTGCAGCATTTTCATCACCTTCAAACTGCTCAAGTTGTAAGTCTTGCCAGCCATACAATTGTGCTTTCTCTCGTACCAAGCATTCACCAGCTTGAATAGCTCGAGAGTAACAAGAGCGGCCGGCAAAGTGAGCTAAAGTTACCTTTTGCGCTTTTTCATTGGCGATAATACTGGCCAAACCGGGCTGATCTACACGACGATAATAAGCTCCATGGGGCAAAGAAAGTACATTAGCTGCAAACCGATCGCCCCCCAAATGGGTGGTTTGCCATACATTGTCACACTGGCTAGCTACAGTCAGGAAGAGATTGCTCCCATATTTGGCGCAGCAGGGATCATGTTTACCATTGGTACAAATAAAGAAATGTGTTTGAGCGGTTTCTTGAAAAGGAGCGGTAGGCGATTTGCTAATAAAATCAGCAAAGTCGATAGTGAGTAGTTCTTGATAAGAATTTACTTGACCATGCCAAAGTCTGTCCTTTTGTGCAGCACAATCTGCCCAAAATATATTTAATAGTGATGCCGGCTGGTCATTTTTCTTGATTAGTTGGATCCGGACAGCACTGCTACCATCATAAAGTTTCAATAGATGCTGCTTAACTCCCTCAGTTAAAGAACTTTCTTTCAACGCGCTATTTCCCCATGGTTCTGGACACTCAATCATAAGCCAAAAGCGAACCGGAGAAGCAGTCCCGAGAAAACTTTCCTGATTTTGTCGAGAAACGTCAGCACAAAAAGTATGCATAATCCCTAATTTAAAACTACTCCCAACTTCTAACTTTTATTTCTGCCTTCTGCCCTCTGCCTTCTGACTTCTCCTCTGTGCTTGATCTTTACCTAGAATACTTTCACTATGCAGATGGAATTCTAACTGTATGCAGCCTATTTTGAAACTATTTAGCCAGGCAGCTGTTGCTTGGCATCAGGACAATGCACAACGCTTGGGAGCGGCTCTTACTTTCTATGGCATATTTGCTTTGGCACCTTCACTAATAGTAATTTTTTCTTTAATTGGTCAATTTTACCACGGAGCTGAGGTGAAGGAGTTTGTATTAGCGCAAATTAACTTTTGGGTAAGTGAGCAGGGGAGAGATTTTTTTCATCAATTATTGGCGGAGGTGACTAGGCCAGAAGTAAATCGGCTTGCTTTTGCTGTGGGTAGCGCAGTAACGATAGTGGCAGCGACCAGTTTTGTCAGTGAGTTTCGAGAAACATTCGCTCTTATTTGGCAGGTGAAATCTGTACCTAAAAGCCGAATTATTGTTCTCGAGAGAATCGTTATTTGTTTGCTTCTATTACTTGGTTTGGCTCTCTTTTTACTGTTTTCTCTACTACTAACTACTATTCTTTCTGATTGGAGTAATATTCTTGTCCAGTGGCTAGCTATACCAATTAGTTGGTTGAAGCTACTAGATATTCTCTTGTCTTTTAGTGTAATGACAGTTTTTTTAACTATTCTTTTTCATGTTTTATCACCTGTATCACTGCGTAGTAGTAGTGCATTATGGGGAGCATTTACCACAGCTGTTCTGTTTTTAATTGGCAAGCAATTATTAACGTTTTATTTTCAATTCAGCTCCATAGGGTCTTTGTATGGTGCTGCCAGCGTATTAATGATTATTTTGCTCTGGATTTACTATGCTATCCAAATTTTGCTTTTTGGTTTAGAGATAGTCAAAGTACATCATCAAAAGATGCATTAATCAGCGAAACTTTTTAGCTGTCTGATATAGGTGGCCAAAGTAGTAGCCATTTGGTTGCGCAGTACTACTTTATTCTGAGGGAATATGCCATTCTCCAAAGTCACCATGTTATACTGATAAGCATATTGAGCAAATGGGGCAAAGCCATTTTCAGTGACACCAGCCAATGGTTCAGTACTTCTAGCAGCAAGCAATGTCGCTTTTAATTGTCTGTTGCTGCCTAAGAGAATTTTCACCATTTCACCAAAAGTGACTGGATTATTAGGATAAAACTTACCGTCTATACCATCTACTATTCCTAAATGCTGAGCAGTACCAATAATTAGTGACATTTCAGAATCATTGGTGGGTACATCGCTAAATACTGTGTTGGCCTGATATTGACCTGAATGATTGATACAGTTACCCATTAGCGCGATCTTGGTGAGCTCATAGCGGGTTAGGGACATATATGTACCAAACTCACCATTCTCATAGCCTTTGATCAAACGTTCATTGTTGAGGGGCTCAATGATAGTTGTCAAAAAGTGGATTGTAGCAGCATACTCAGTATTTTCAGCATCAGGAAAAGAAAGTGGTGGCGCACCATTGATTGCTAAGCAGCTGATACTTGTGGCCAAATCACTACTCTCTACCGTACTACTATCGATAGTAATTGTTGAAGAATTGATACGCCCATCACTGCTTAACCAATTGCCTGAGCTTCTATTGTTACCGCGGCCTATATTGCCCCAAGTAACTCTTGCCGATCCACCACCACTACCTCCAGAACTTTCTGAATCGTCTTCAACTGGTTCAATATATACTCCACGAATACCGGCATCAGTAATTTCTCCAACATTGATAATAAGCCCAGTTATGGGGTTGTCACCTCCAGTAATACTACTACCCGAAGGCGGTGAAAGTGTAATGGTGTAAGGATCACTGCTGACAGTCATATCGGTATCAATATCGCCAAATTCATCGGTAACTACATCTTGGTCCCCTAAACTGTGGCCAATGGTAATAATCGTGTCACTTGCTCCATCTGGTTCTCCCGTGTCTTGTGTGCCGTTACCATTGGTATCTGTAAAAAGATGAAAAAGTAAAGTACCTGTTCCACTGCTGATGGGATCTTGAGGAGTGAGTGTAGCCGAGTCACTATTATTGGTAGTATCTGGTTCCGTGCTCAATGTTGAACCAGTAGCAGTATTTACAATCGCTTCAGTGCCAGTGACGGTTACCGTAATATCTAAACTAGTAGATTCATTAGCTAATAAATCGCCAACTAACCATTCTCCTAATTCAGGATCATAAGCGCCTGCGCCTGTATCGCTTACCCATGAGGTTCCTGCGGGTAAAGTGTCAAGCACAGTAACTCCAGAAGCAGTCCCAATCCCATTATTTGTTACGGTAATAGTATAGGTCACTTGAGTATCGATGGTTGGTTCTTCATCATCTACACTCTTGGTAATCACGAGATCCGGAACTAATGTACTAGTATCAAGGAAGCCTATATCTAAGTCCAATACGGATTCACCAATAGTAACGGTTGCTGTGTCAGTTTGAGTACCGATACTAACATCGCTATCCAAAGATTCGTCACCGCCTTGATTTCCTAAAGTAAAACTGTATTCAGGTGGGACATTACTAATTACTAAATAGTTTTTGATAATTATATTGCCAGTATATGTCCAATGAACGTCATAAAAGCTTACGTCTCCATAACTTTCGATAGCAGAAAGTGTAGCTATGCCGTTAGTGTCTTCTGAGAAGGGGCCCACACTATACACTGTATTATCTGCCAAAGTGTGATCAATGTCTGGAGCACGAGATCCACAGCCAGCTTCATATAAAGTATCTCCGCTAGCACTTAGTAGCCGAATAGCTGTATTGTCAGCGACGCAAAAACCATCAGTACGAAATGATATATAATATGTAGCTCCGGAGATTACTGTACAGGAACGAACATCATAAACATCTGCATCACTATCACCAAAAGTAGTAAGTTCGCCACGACAATTTAAGTTCGGTTGAAAATTGAAATTATAATCACCATCGGAATCAGTACTGGTAGATGCTAGAAGCACATCACCACTACTGCGTACTTGGTAAAGATCTAAATCAATGTTAGCGATTCCATTAAGCTCGTCACCATCTTGAATGCCATTATAATTACTATCAAGCCAAATTCTATCTCCGAGTTGCGACGTTAATAAAGTATAATAACCAATATCAGTTAAATTAGTGATGCCATTGGTTAGCGATGTAATTATTTGGGGATTATTGCCAGTGGTAAGTGATTGACTTACATCAGGAGCAATATGTACCCGAAAATTATTCCCCAAAGTTAAATCAGGATACGTTTCCTCAGTAAAATAATAGTAACCATAGGTGTCAGTGGTCATGGTGGCTATGGCTGTTCCGGTTGGATGGGAACGTAAGGTCGCAACTAAGCCAACATATTGATAGTCTAAGTTGTCATTTAAGCGATTATTGTCGAGGTCATGAAAGGCGTAGCCGGTGATTGCCCTGGTACCCACTAAAATGTATTGATGATCCCTCGCAGGTCCATATGATTGGCCGGCAAACGTTCCATTGACATACACTTCGTGTAAAATTGAATCATTGTCAACAGTTAATCCAGTTAAACGGAAAAATATCCCATCTCCTGCTGCCAATGAAGTAGGAAAGGATGCCCCTTCAAATTGATAACCATTACTACTATTGATAGTACAAATACTGCCACTACCATCAAAGTCCAAAAGCAAATGATTTGCAGAAGAAGTGGTGACCATATAGGAACATGTCAAAGAACCAGAAAACGCAGAAATATCGTCACTTAACACCATGTTTTCTAGAGCATTAGGAGTAGTAGTGGTATTCATAATATCTATGAATATAGTCACACCACTGCTAGGAGGTACTAGCGCTGTCGTGGCCGGTGAGCCTCCGGGGTAATCTGTGCCACTATAAAAAGTAGTCATTCTGGAGGTGACTTCATCTCCAGCTTGAATAGGAAATGTATTAAGCCATGACCAAGGAAAGCTGTAATGAATGGTAATAAATAAAACTACTATACTGACAAGTAGTTTTATTTGGCCACTGATCAACTTCTGTTGAGGCAAAGCAAACTGCATGAGGGACAATATTTATTTTGGTGTTTCCCTTTATTGTAGCTTATTAAAACGATAAATGCTATTGCAAATACAGCGTTTCTCCAGTAATCTCTCGCGTTACTTTTTATTATCATAGTAGCTTGAAAAGGTCAGCACTAAAAACAATTACTTTACACTTAGATCCCAATTCAGTTCACGCCGCATCTTTGGGTATGTTTCGCTTTGTCGAAGGCCAACCTGAATTAGGTTTAACTTTATGTGAAATTTGGACTGCATACCGAGAGGCCCAAAGAAAGTTGGCGATGTTGCAGAATGGCAAGCCTATCGGAGAAGGTTTAGTGAATGCTGATGCTGCTTCTCTATACTGGCATATTGAGTATGTATTTAAGCGTGCTTTTGATCTGGCTATGCAAAAGGTATCACCTGGATTGCGTCAGCAGATTCTCACGATTTTTTATAGTAGAGTACGATTGGTTATTCTCCTCAATGGTGCAGTTCTAAGCCCTATTCATAGAAAGTATTTGAAAGAATTAACTTCTCTAGTAAAAGAGAAAAGAGGTGAGGTGTGGACTTTGATTGCCGGCAAGGACCCTAAAACACTTGGTTTAGGCTGTCAAAAACGTAGATTTACCACAGCGAAGCCACCACGTAGATTAAAAGGAGTAGTAAAAGTACCTTGTATCCACCAGGTTCATGAATCACTACGTGCTCAATGGGAAACCAGCGAGTCCCAAAGCGCTTGATTAAGACTTTCGCTCACCTAGGCACAATGAAGCTGCTGGGATATTGTGATGTGTAATAACACATTATATGTGTATTTCATTTCTCTCTCAGCCTGTTTATGCTGGTTTTCCTAGTCCTGCAGAGGATTACGAAGAAGCACCAATTGACCTAGAAAAGTACCTAATCAATAACAAAGCAGCTACTTTCTTAGGACGAGTTGCGGGAAACTCTATGCGGTCTGCGGGCTTTTTTGCCAATGATATTCTGGTCATTGACCGATCTTTGGTACCTCACACAGGTCAAATCATAGTGGGACGGCTAGAGTCTAGTTTCGTGGTGAAGTTTTATCATTTTAATAACAATAAAATTATTCTACGATCGGCAGATCAAGACTTTCCTGAAATTATTATCACAGCAGAAACAGACTTTGAATTATGGGGTGTAGTGACAGGAGTGGTGCGTAAAGTTTCATTATATGCTCAGTGATGATTGTGAGTTTTGGTTCATCTAAAACGTAAAGTTTATCATTTACAATTATCCATGCCTTCTATCTATGCCCTGGTCGATTGCAATAACTTTTATGCTTCTTGTGAAAAGGTATTTAATCCAGCCTTAAAGCATAAGCCAGTGGTTATATTGTCTAATAATGATGGTTGTATTATTGCTCGTAGTGCTGAGGCGAAAGTTTTGGGTATTCCTATGGGGGCGCCCTATTTTAAAGTTAAGGAGCAATTAGCTAGTAATAATGTAGTGGTTCTTTCTTCCAATTATGCTTTGTATGGTGATATGTCAGCTCGGGTGATGAGTGTATTAGAGCAATTTTCACCTCAAGTAGAACGATATTCAATCGATGAGGCTTTTATTGGGCTTGAGCATGTCCCACTAGCTGAATTATTTCACTATGCCAGCCAAATTCGCTCTACTGTAGAGCGATGGACTGGTATTCCGGTATCCATTGGTATTGCCACTACCAAAACTTTGGCAAAAATTGCTAATCATGTCGCCAAAAAAGATACAAGCTACCATGGTTGTTGCAACTTTCTTTCTTGGTCACCATTAGTGCTAGAAGATTTCTTATGTCAATTGCCTGTAAAAGAAGTATGGGGCATTGGTTGGGGATCTGCTAAAAAACTACAGGCCCAAGACATTTTGACTGCTTACGACTTAAGTAAAGTACCACTTTCTCAGGCACGAAAACTATTATCGGTGTTAGGGGAAAGAATCGTTTTGGAGTTGCAAGGAATTTCGTGTATTCCTTTGGAACTCATGTGGAAACCCCGTAAGGGGATTATGTATACTCGAGGCTTTGGTAGAGATATAATTTCTTTAACAGAAATGGAAGAAGCTATTGCTACTTACACCTTACGCGCCTGGCAAAAACTTAGTAAACAAAAGTCTCAAGCTTCAGGCTTGGCTCTTTTTATGAAAACGAATCGTTTTCGTGAAAAAGTCACTTATCAGTCTCACACTCAGATGGCTCTATTCTCAGCTACCAATAATCCTAACACTTTAATCAAACAAGCACTTGCTTTAGTTCGTAAAGCTTTTGTCCCATATACTCCGTATCATAAGGCTGGTGTATTTCTTTTGGGCATTGAGACTGGAGCAGCTGCTCCTGCCACCTTATGGGAAGGTAGTACTGCTATTTTCACTGAATCAGCCAGGCTAACGGAAGCTTTAATTGAGTTAAATAAGCGCTTTGGTAAAGAAAAAGTATATTTTGCTGTGCAAGGCAAAAATCATCTCTGGGATATGAGACAAGCATTCAAATCTCCTAATTATACTACTGCCATTACTGATCTCCCGCTGTTTTCTTAATAGAACGTTTCTTGTGTGCTCGCCACAGGAAGGTTCCTATCATTAAAATGATGCTCAGTGAAAGTGTCGCTCCAGTTTTTACTAGCATTGGTGGTATTGCTGCAGGAGTTGTGGGGACTGCCTTACTAAGAGGTGATGGGGGAGCAGGTAGAGATGATATCGGAGGAATTACTTTCTCTACACAACTTTCTAAACTAAGAGATTCATCAAATACACGTGTGATATCAACCGTGATTGCCGTGTCCGCAAATGGTTCGGGCGTGCCCAAATGTAAAGTGGCTCGATTAGGTAATTGTACTCCCAAATTGAGTAAACAAACTGCATCAATGTCTATACCGGGAGCCTTGCCCGTAGAATTAGTACTTTCGTCACTAACTTTGATGAATCGCGCCCATGAAACGCGAGCATCTTTCAAGTCATAACCATTCAAATTTCCAGTAGCATCTACCTTTTTAAATAAAGTACCATCTTGGGAAACCTCAACGCTGACATCTTCATTTGCTTCATCCGTGTCATCACCATGCTGATCAATGGTGAAGAGAGCAAAGTCCTCATTTTTACCATCAACAATTACCTTTGTTCCCAAATCAATAGTAATGCTGCCATTTTCACCAAGTGAAATGAACTTATTGTCAGGCGCTCCCAGTATTTCTTTTGCTCTGCGATGATCATTGCCGCTACGACTAATGTCTTCATCAATAATGTCGCTATCTGCTCCTAAATAAAAATCAGTATCTTTTAGCGGATCACTATTCTCATCAAGATCAAATGTGTCCAGATCAAAGTTTCTTGCTGAGGCAATAGTCCCATGATATTGCAATTGTACTGGTGTGCCAGCTGTGACAGTAATTGCTCCTAAAGAGAGAAGTGTATCGCTGATGCTCTGGGTGGCGCCCGTGGGCAGGCTATCAACTACTAAGTTCTCCACTAAACTAGAAAAGCGATCATCAAGAGCAATATTTGAGGCTGGACCACCACTATTAGTTAAAGTGACCGTGTAATTAACTATGCCCCCTGGTTTATAAATTTTCTCGGCACTATGATTAGTGCCCCCAACATTGTTATCAGCGGATTTGGTCAAAGTAACACTAGGAGCCCCGGTAATTGTTTTACTAATAGTTACGGTAACCTGTTGGGTTTGGGCGATGGTGGCATTATCACTTTGACGAGTAGCCCTGATTTCAGTGACATTGATAAGTGGGGTAGCGGAGGATATGTTTAGTGTTCTGGCAATTACTGCATCATAAACAAATTGTACTTCCGTGGTCTGAGCATTGATGGTGATACCATTTGCTAATAGTGGTGTTGCCGCTGTATTGGGGAAAGGGGAGGGACAATTGAGCAAGGATGAGCTAGCTGGAACTACCGTGACCCGACAGTTTTCATAACGCACATTACCCCCTAAGGTAGGGAATGTGTCTGTCCAAGTAACATTGCTGAGGTTAATACCCTGAGTATTACGCAAAGTGATTGTAAAAGTGACTCGCTCATCTGCATTAGTAATATTTATGCTGGAACGAGAAGCTGATTTGGTTAAAGTGAGTGTGCCTGGATCTTGGTTTGCGGTAGCGATACTAATAGAGGCCTCGCTGGTACAGTCGGTAGTACAACCAGCTGTGAGTTGTCCGCGATTATTAATAGTTCCACTGGCTGAAGCTCCTACTTGAGCCAAAATAAATACATAGCCTTTTCTAGCCGGGCCAATAGACGTGGTGACGCGCACATTACTACCCTCAAATTGACAATCACTGCTACCACTCGGTCTACCGCCAGTGAGCGGCAAGGCATTAGTCTCATTGTTCACATATTGACAGTTTGTGCCTGTTCGTAAAAAATTAATACTATTTGGCTGATTGTCTTGAATAGTAACCACGGCATTGCTACTAAGGCTAGCGTTCGTGATTTCTAAACGGTATTCGATCGTGCTTCCTGGTGCAACATTATTAATCGAGCTAGCAAAAGTATTACTTTGACAGCTGGCTAGAGTACTGCTGGTACAGGATCGTACTAATTTACGAATAGTAGCATTATTGCTAGTAGTACCACCACCCGGCGCCTGTACTAGCAAAGTAGCATGGGATCGCTGATGACCTTCTAATGGTACGGCATTTTCTCCCCAGGTAGCAGTATTATTAATTTCTTCGGTAGCCATACCAGTGCCCAAAGCATTGCGAGGAATAGCAGCTGTATAAGTAGCGACTATATGTAAAGTATCACTAGTACTTAATGTTCTACTACCCAGGGCGGCCACAATTTGACTGCCACTGACGATTATAATTGGGGTAGTATTGGTACTATTTATTGTTTCCGTGCTGCTTTGACAATCACGGGCGCTTGATAAGGTGTCACTATTTACTTGTACTGTCCATCGACACAGGCTGTAAATAATGTTTTGGCCGCCAACTAATCTGGGGAAATTATCTTGTAAACGCAGATTGGCGATAGTGGCATTATCATAGCCAGTAGCATCGGCACTTATTTGATATTGTATTGTTTGTTCCGTATTGCCACTGATAATAGTTTCTGTGGCAGGATTGCTATCAGTATTAGGACTAGTAATTGTCTTCTGCAGAGATAAGGAATTATTTGCTGCTGAACCTTCTACGCTAACAGTAGCTGTACTAGTGCGTTCACTATTGTCCTGATTAACGTTAATTACGGTGACAGTATTGGCAATAGAGTCTGGGCTAGAATTAGCTATTTGCGTACGCAAGAAAATAGCTGCTGTTTTTCCTGCTTCCAGGTGACTTAATGTTATCAATAAAGGAGAAGATAAGGGACAAACGGTACTATTATCCAGATCACTACGGTTAGGAGTATTAATGGTTAAATTGTTTTGATAAATACAACTGCTGTTTTGTATGGTTAAGTTGCTGGGAATGCTGTCATTAACTTGTAAATCCAGATGAGGGACTATGCCAGCATTAGTGGTATTGGTAATGGTGATCCGGAAGTCCACAAAGCCATTTCGAGCTGCTGGAGCAGAAGAGCCAAAATCGCTGCTACAAACCGTGCTGCTACTACAAGTGGCAACAGTTTTACTCACAGTGAAGGTTGGTTCTTCGAGAAATATGTTTTGAGCGAACTCTGATGAGTTGCCCAAAAATTGAGGAATCAGAATATAAGCTTCAGGACTTAAGCTGCGCCCCATAGTATTGGGCTGACCATCACATGGTGTCACGTTAGTCATGAGCAGGTTCGCTAACTCACAATTATAGCGAATACCAGCTAAACCTAGGTCTAAAGATGACACCGGAAATTGACCACTAAGTGAGCCATAGTTTCTTCTATTCGCACTACTAGGAGCGTTGATCTGAGCAATGGTTGCTGTAACCAGCTTCGATGTAACAATACTATCAAATTGGGGGGGACTACATTCCCAATTAGTAAGTGCTGAAGATGTCTTGTGCACTACTACTCCACAAAGGAACTTCTTGCCTTGCCCCATACTTTGATTGGCGCTTTGGCTACTGGGTGAGGGACTGTCCGTATCACAGTTAATAGTGGCGCTAGCTAAAGAGTTTACATCTGTTGGACTACTGCTCTCCGCAGGACAGCCTACAGTGAATACCTCAATCCAATAATCTCCTGTGGGCAAAGAAGTTTGCAGATAGCCCTTTATGGTATTATTGGTCGAGCGAAAGGCTGCCGTATTACCTATGCCATACAGACCTGGCCTGCCTAACATAGTATTACCACCATTGCTGCTAATAGTGTCTGATAAGTCCGTATCATTAGTGGTACCAATAGCACTATTGCTGCTACTGCTACTACGCTTTTGCTCACTATCTCCAGCTGCTTTCAAATCTATACCAATTCCACCTTCTTCAGCCCCGTTCAATGTGCCATTACGAAAAATAGTATTGTGACTGATACCATTTTCACAATTATTGCTGTGTACACTTTGCCCTGAAATGGTGCTGGTACATGGCCAGCTACTATCACTATGGACATGATCTACATCAGTAATAGTATTGATATGAATACCATCAGCTTGATTGTAGCTAATACTATTAGCGCTTATTTTGTTACGATAACTAGCATGAAACTGCGATTCAAACGTGTCAGGATCGGTAGTAATAGAACCCTCGATACTAATGCCATAGCCTTGATTTGGCGCTTCACTGCTACCGATGCGATTATTATAAAGCCAGTTATTTTCACTACCTTCAATCAATATGCCAGTGCCACCACACACTGTACTTTGGCTATTGCGCGGTGCATAGCGTGATGGAGTATGTAAACACAAAGTGGGTGTGCTGGGAACGGTTAAATTACCAATACTATTACCAGTGACAAAGGTTCTATTTACATCACTATAATTACCTTCAATTGTGATGCCATTACCAGTAATCCGTGCTCTTTCAGCTACAAATCCTTCGGTGACCGTTGGTCTAGCGACGCCAATGTAATTATTCTGAATATCTGCAGCACTGTCTTTCACATAAATTGCGGTATTAAAAAGAAATAAAATCAAAACTACATTTTTGCTGGAATTAGCAATGGCATTATTTTGTATTCTTGGTCTATTCAGATTGCAAACATTAATTGCCTTATCCGTCCAACCACTATTATCAAACAAATCTGCTGCCGGTGTTGTCCCAGCACTGGTTAATCCAATGGTGTTGTTTTCAATTACTAAGAAAACGGTCATTTTGGGTTGGCATTGATTTGCCGGAAACACACTTGCTACTGGTACCGATGCTGTACCGACGAAAATCGGCTTATTAGTATTGAGAAAGTTATTATTCTGGATGCGAATAGTAGGGTCGCCAGTAACGCTGAGAGGATACAGATTAATATGCACTCCTCCTTGAAGATAATTGGCATTGTCTACTGAACTGCCATCTCTAGTACCAAAAAAGTTATCTTCAATGATTAGTGCTTCTAAAAAAGCACCTTCTATACCGGAAACTTTACCGTTCGTCGCGGTGTTACTAGGAGTTGTCGGATCATCGGTAGTAATTGCCTTTGCCGTGCCCTTCTTCAAAGCAATAAATGCGAACTTTTTGATTACAATACTTTGGGTCAAAAAAGTGCTCAAATTGGGTGTTACTCTAAAAAAGTAGTCCAAAGTGTTTGAATCAGCAGTATTGTCACGGATGGCAGTATAACCAGGTGCGCTATCATGTTGCCCATCAATTTCGAGTTGTCCAGCATAAGTAATGGCTGGTAGATTCCGCTCAAGGTTAATAGTCGTGAGACTTTCGGCGAAACGAATGGTTACTACCATGCTCGGATTGACAAATATGGGATCTAAATTGTTTAACAAGTTAATAGCTTCTCCCAAGTCACAATTATTATCGTCAAAAGGTGAGAAAGTCGGCGGATAGCCTGCACTAGTAGTAAAAAGAGTACAACCCACACTAGTAGTACCGCCGGCAAAGCCATCGGTATTTACATAAATAAAATTACTAGTGGTCGGAGGAGCAGCAAAAGCTGGTACTCCGCCAGAAGGAACTATACTGATAAGTACGCTGCTGCTCACCAAAAAGACCAGACTCAAGCTGCAACAAAGTTTTTTGATTTGCCGGTAAATACTTTTACCTGCTTTCATGATGGGGGATTTGTTTTTGTAATCTCTTAATTTTAGCATACTATGCTAGCGTATGTATAGAGCAAAAACTATGAAAATACCTGATGCTGATGATCTATTTACTGTTGCTGGTAGAATGGGAAAAAGAATAAGTACTCGCGATCAAGATGCTGCTAGCTTAATACTTGAATTGTTACCAAGTATTGCCCCTATTTCACCAGTTCTAATTGTTGATGACGACACTCATGCTATTGAGCAGGCAATCAAAAGACAGAATTCTGCTTGCCAGCTAGTATCCTGGCAACGAAAAGTCACTGCATCACATGCTGCTCAAGTGTGGGTACCAGAACAAACCTTTGCTGTTGTTTTTTTGAGGCTACCTATTTCCCGAGCCACTTTTGAAATGTTGCTTCATGCCACAGTAAGCCGTCTAACACCTCAAGGGAAAGTATTCATCTATGGTGCTAATGATGAAGGGATTAAATCTACGGTTAAATTGTTAGCGCAATTTTTTGATCAGGTAGAGACTATATTGATCAAAAAACGCTGCCGAGTAATTGAGGCTATAAGTTTTAAGCAAATACCCTTGAAAACTCAGTTGCTAGATTGGCAAGAAACACTTCGCCTTGCCACCCCAGTAGGGGAGCAAACAGTATGTTCATACCCATCATTATTTGCTCATGGGAAATTAGACCCAGGCACTGAATTGTTATTGACTGCTCTACCAGTAAACTTGGAGGGAAATGCCCATGTTTTAGATTTTGCTTGTGGTACTGGCATCATTGCACTTGCTTTGAAAAAAAAGTTTCCTACTATTGCTCTTGATTTGATCGATAATGACGCTATGGCATCTGTAGTCGCCAAGATCAATGTTCCTAATGCAGAGATCTATCTTGCAAGTAACTTGAATTGTGTTGCTCATAAAAAATACGATTTAATCATTAGTAATCCACCCATCCATAAAGGCAAGGAGGAAGATTTTTCTGTATTGGTAGATCTCATTCAAAAAAGCACCAAGCTTTTGCAGGCTAATGGTGCTTTGTTATTTGTGGTGCAAGCTACTGTACCAGTGAAAAGGCGGCTGTTTGAATACTTTTCACGAGTGGAGCTAGTAAAACATAATTCCCAGTATGCTATTTGGCAGTGTGCACAAAACTAAGAGTTACTAACGTGAGCTACGTCGTACAGCTCTATTACCAGCCGCAACAATCTTTGTAATATGGACACCGCTACCTGTTGTTTGCATAAATACATCATGCTGACCCACTCTGGCCATTGTATCTCCTACGGCATGTCTGATTTTTGAACTGGTGCCATGGGCTCTAGCAGTTCCACCATGACCTTTTAATTCCAAGGCTCGCATAATACCTGCGCGCAACTGCCTTTGTACATCAAGTGGTATTTTATCTTTAGCTAAGGCTATATTGATAGCTTCAGCATTCTCTATTACTGCATCCCAACCTGCTGGTAAGTCACTGGATTTAGCTAAGTATGCATCGATTCTTGCCATAAAAAGAAATTAATTAAAGGTTAAATAGCAAAATAACATCTTTCACTGACCAGGTCAATGCTGTGCTAAGCTGTGCTCATTAAGAAATAAAACGTGTTGAGAAAAATAAAATTTTGGCTTAATTTTAAAATTAAAGAATGTATCTTTAGCGTATGTCCGTTGCCAAAATCTTATATTCAAAACGGTGTACCATATTTTGCTCAATGGGAGTCAAAAGAGCTAGCGGACGACATCCTAAAGAAAAGAATTTTGGCGGTCAATGATCCTAAATGGTTGGCATCAGGTGCTGAAAGTCCAGAGGAGTATGCTTTGTGGAGTTGGAATGCCTGTGGTATGGCCTGTCTTAAAATGGTCTTAGCCTATTACAAAAAAGTTACCATACCATTAGTAACTTTATGTAAGCAATGCGTTAAATATGGTGGCTATACTTTTCCTTTAGAAACATCTCCAGGACTGTATTATGGTCCTTTTGTAAATTTTGTTAGACAAACATATGGATTACAGGCAAAAGTAATCTATCCGATGATCCTGAAGGAAATAGTACAAGCTCTAGCAAAACAAAAGTTAGTTATTGCCTCCGTGGCTCCTGAGATTAGGAATCCCTCAGCTATTTCTACCAAACGTGGCGGCCATTTAGTATTGATTGTCGGCTTCGATGCCCAACAAAAAATAATTTACTTGCATAATCCTTCAGGCAACACACCAGAATCACAGGAATATGCTCAAATAAGTTTCAATGATTTCAAAAAGTTCTTTGCCAATAAAGGAATTATTATTCATTGACTTCGTGCTTCTTGCCCGATACTAAATGAAAATGAAGATGCTGAGAATCCTGAAAGCTTCCTCCATTGGTAATGATTTTATAATTACTTTCATGGAGTCGAAACTCTTTGATAATGTCTTGTGCTACAGAAAATATCTCGGCAATCACCGAGATATCTTCAAGCTCTACCAGTCTCGTAATATGCTGTTTAGGGATAATCACAATATGTAGTGTCCACTTTGGTTGAGTATGGTGAAATGCTAAAACCTTTTTAGTTTCACGCACCATTTTTACTACAATTTTGTTGTTGAGGACAAAATCACAATAAAAGTCATTAGTAATTTTAGATTGCATAAGAAACTATTGTTTAATACCACGAGAACATTTTGTATACTTATCTTTACCCTTATTTTTAACAGTCTTCAGGTGTTTTTGCTAGTTTGTTTCTGTCTGACTACTACCTATGTCTTTAAAAAAAGTATCTGCACTTATCATTTCTGTTTCTTTGCTTCTTGCTCTAATCCCTGCCACCCGAGCTGCTACTTTTCAAGACGTCCGTAGTAATGATTGGTTTTATCCTTACACCTATCAATTAGCAGCAGCAGGAATTATTGCTAATAATGCAAACTTTTTTCCCTATCGTCCGATTACTCGAGCAGAACTTGCTAAGATGGCAAGTAAAATTGCTGAATACCAAAGGGTCCTTACTTTAGCGTCTCCGGCGAATACTTTTTGTGATGTTGCTTTAAATGATTGGAGTAATCAATATATTCAGACTCTGTATAGTCGTGGTGCCGTGCAAGGTACTTCTTCTGGTTGTGCGCAAAGGCGAGTGTTTCATCCTAATGATTTTGTTACTCGTGCCGAAGCATTGAAAATACTTTTAGGTGTCTATGAGATTGTGGTGCAAGGTAATGGCTCAACCTTTAATGATATTGAGGCTGATAGTTGGTATGCCCCTTATGTTAGTACAGCCGCCAGTATGGGTGTGGTGAATAGTAGTGGTAGCTTTCATCCTCATATAGGTCTTACGAGAGCAGAAATGAGTAAAATTATTGTTAAGTTGAGTGATTATGTATTTCAGCATCCCGATATAACCAATCGTGTTGGTCGCGATCCGCCGAGATCCCTATCTTCCGATGATGAAGAGACAGAAACCACAGTTCCGATTGCGTCACCATCTGTCAGGCCGATTATAGACCCGTTGAATCCTACCCCAACACCTACGCCAGCACCTGCCACTCCTACTCTTAGTGCGAGCTGCCGTCCAGAAAATTGTATTGGTGTCGATTGGCGTACCCGAGCTCGTGCTCTTGATATTCCCGGGTATCAACGCCGTGTTGCTAATGATGGTAAGTTAATTTTAATCAGTGAGAAGTTTCAAATTACTCTTCCTGATAATAGCCCTGATGCCGAAGAATATGGTCGCATTCTTCTCTATCAATTGCGCCAGGCCTATGCTGGTGTACGTCGCACGCTAGGCTATGATCCATATGCTTTGCCGAATAGTATTAAAGAGGAACATATTCTGAATTATCGTACTACCGGCGAATGTTGTGGTTTAGAAGAAGATGGCTATCCGATGATTTGGACTGCAGGTACTCGTGAGCATTATCTGCAAACAATTCGTCTTGAAGGCCCACAAACCGGTTACCTACCAAATGCGGCTTGGGATAGCATAGTTGGTGGACATGAAATTACTCATCGTTTCAACTGGACACTGAATCTCTATGGCTTTCTCGATGAAGGGTTAGCAAATTATGTTCAAGACCGAGGCCACCCTCAATCAATGGTTTGTCGCCAAGGAGGATATGAAATAAATGGCCAGTTTTTTAATTATGAATACTTATACAGATCTGATAGTTTACTCAGTATCTACAATTCTGGTGATTGCTTCTGGCAACGTATTGAGCAGCTCTATGGCTTAGATATGATTCATCGTATCGAGAGTCGTTTCCGTCGCAAAGAAGAACGAGACCGCCTACGTACGCGTATTGATGAAAATGGCTCACCCTGGGCTACTTGGACATCGTTTAGCGGACAACTCTTAATAGATCTTCAACAAGCATTTGTTCCCGAAATTGGTGAACGGTTTTGGACTGATTTTCAAGATTTCTGTTTCTCGCCAACTATGGCCGAGGGAAAGACATATGCAAATGAGCTAGCAATGAGTAGTTGTGCTGAGACTAGTCGGTAACATCTTCCAGGGCTTTTTATATATACGTTTTCTAACGTATTTTTCGGGCACGTTTAAATAGCTCAAGATAGAATAATACCAAGTATAAGAATAAGCGATTCCGTAAGCGGAATCGTGGTAGGGCCAGGGGGAATCGAACCCCCGTTGCCAGGATGAAAACCTGGCGTCCTAACCACTAGACGATGGCCCCACGCGCCGCCAACTATAATGAAGCAGGGCAAGAATGTAAAGAATGGAGAGTGAAGAATGTAGAATGGAGAATTAAAGGGAAAAGAAAAATTTCATAATATATTTGCTACTGTTTCTTTAATTAATTGAAAGGCATATTTACATTTGAAGGTTTTCCAGTATATCTCTTAGCAGAAGAGTTCTATCTGGCTGTGCTTGGTAGTTGTCTCAGAAATTATAAAATTGTTCCCGAAATCCGATCTCAATTGCAAAGAGCTTCTTCCAGTATTTTGCTGAACTTAGCTGAAGGGGCTGGCAAATACAGCAAGAAAGATAAAAAGAACTTTTATGTGATTACTCGTGGCTCAATTCATGAGTGCGTGGCAATTATAAGAATTATTCGGCTTGAAGGGAAAATAGAAGATACAAACTATATGATTTTGTATACCAAGCTACATCAAATAAGCCAGATGATGTCCGGTCTAATTACCAAAATGTCTCAACTCTAACATCATTTCATTCTCCACTCTCCATTCTTCACTCTTCACTCTTCACTCTCCATTCTTTTCATCTGTGCTTCAGCGACAACTTTCAAATAGTGCACTGCTTGTAAAGGAAACTTTCCGGTCGTGGTTTCGTCTGACAACATCACTCCACTGGCACCTTGTCTCACTGCCAAAGCAATATCATTGATTTCAGCGCGACTAGGCATAGGATTATTTACCATTGAATACAACATTTGTGTAGCGACTATCACTGGTTTGTTCGACTTCTTTCCTGCTTGAATAATTCTTTCTTGATTCTTTGGTAATTCGGTTAGTTCAGCCTCCAGAGCCAAATCTCCTCTAGCTACCATTAACCAATCACTTGCTTGTACGAGTTCATCAAGATTATCCATTGCTGCCTGAGTTTCAATTTTACTTACGATAGGTAACATATGCCCAGCTTTAGTAAAGAAGTTTCTTACTTCATCAATAGGGGCGCGATCTTGGACAAATGAAAGGGCCACCATATCAATAGGTTTGTTTTGGACATAATGGAGATCAAGCCAGTCTTTTTCCGTTAGCGCCGCGGTCTGAATATGAGCGGTAGTATGAAGATGCATGCGATGCTTAATCACAAAATCTTCCAAAAACTTAATAGTCGCCTTTGTGCCAGTATTTCCTATCACTTCAGCTCGTCCATAGCCTTCACCGAAAATAATATTGGAGCCTACTGGTAATTGGCTGATCACTCCGGGCAGAGTAAAAGTGCAACTATTGTTATCATTTTCATCAAATACCAAGAACATTCCCTTGATAGCGACAATTTCTTTTTGTTCAGGAGTGATAATGCGTAATGATGGACCAGAAATATCGGCTAGCACTTTGATATGAGGGAATTCATCCTTGATAGTAGTTAGATCAGAAAATAAATTATCATACCATTCATGAACATTATGAGAAAAGTTGAGCCGAAAAATAGTGGCACCCGTTTTTACCAATTCACGCAACATATTAATATCGCGTGTGGCTGGTCCAATAGTAATAACAAAATCGAGCATAGTTTTATATGTGTTTTAAACGTCTAACAATTATACCGGAATTACTATCTGCTGTGGCAGCATAAGAAAAGAATTCCTTGCTAAGTCTTTGTAATATTGCACAATCTTAAAGTGAAATAGTAGCAGACATTTTCCTTAATACTGCAATATTTTCAATATGATACGTATGAGGAAACATATCTACTGGCTGGGCATATTGAAATACATAGCCGTGTTCTTGTAATAATTTTATATCTCTTGCTTGAGTGGTTGGATTACAAGAAATGTAAACTAATCTTTGCAAAGGCAGCTTAGTTAGCAGCTCAATAGTTTCTGGCATCATGCCTGCTCTAGGGGGATCGATAATGGCAATGGTTGGTGTGATCGAGATTTGACTCAATATCTGAGCAGCGTCGCCTGTGTGCAACTCTATATTACTAATGTTATTTTGTTGGGCATTGGCTTGAGCACTTTTGATGGCATCAGGCACATTGTCGACACCAATCACATGCTTTGCCCTACGACTAGCGAAAAGGCCTAAAGTGCCAGTGCCACAATAAAGGTCCAAAACCGTATCAGAACTCTGTATGTTGGCTGCATCGAGTGCTAATGCATAGAGCTTTTGTGCTTGTTGTGGGTTAGGCTGAAAGAAGGCTTCAGGATAAATATTGAAACGCAAATTACCCCATGGTTTTCCTAAACTGAGCTCCTCAGATAAGTAGTCTTTACCCCAAATGAGTGTCACTTTTCTAGTGGTTGGTTTACCTTTGCGAGCATGAATCTCAGTCTGAAATAAACTAATGACATTACTATCTTTTATTGCTGCTAAAAGTTCATTGCTGTGAGGCATAGCGCCTTTTGTGGTAATGAAATTAATTAAAAGTTCTTGCTTTTGATTATTCCTTATCACCACTGTTTTCAATAGGCCTGAGTCGGTACGTGGTTGATAAATGGAGATGTTAAAAGTTTGTAGCCATTCGCGAATTTTTAGTACCAACTGGGTATATTGGGGAGAAGGGAGATAGCATTCAATGAGTGTGAAAACATCATAATGAAAACCTTTTGGGTGGAGACCAATATCAGCTTTGCCCTGTTCATCATAAGCAAAACTGAATTCCATTTTATTTCGATACTCTTTGACCATTGCGCAACCCACTATTGGTTTTAAGTCGATGTTTTGTAAGTCGCCAATATGCTCCAAGCTTTCTTTGACTATAGCTTCTTTATATGTGAGTTGATCAGGATAAGATAAGAATTGCCAAGTACAACCACCACATATGCCAAAATGGCGACAAAACGGTATGGTTCTTTTGACCGATGGTCGAATAATCTCTAATAATTTTCCTTCAGCATAATGCGCCTTTTTCTTCGTAATTCTTACTTTGGCTCTATCGCCAGGAACAGTTTCGGCTATGAAGACTTTCAAACCATCAATGGTAGCTATACCCATCCCCCCAAATACTAATTTCTCAATATCACAATCAATAATTTCGCCCTTTTTCATAAAAATAAATTCGTGGCTACTATATATCTATTAGAAAAGAGCTTACAAGCTTAAGCGACAAAAGGATATGTTTATAGCCATCCCATACTTTTGAATAGTTCTATTGAGGGGGCTGCAAGGGCTAAACTTTTCAATGACTCTTTAGGATACCACCCTAAAGTACGAAATTCACTATCAGGAGTTTTTAGTTCACCACTCTTGTACTGGGCATGGTAGACCAGAAAAATATAATGAGTCATTATACCATTATGATTGGGCGTGAAGTCTTCATTGAAATTTATTCTTTGGACATTGTCTATCTCCAGTCCAGTTTCTTCAAATACTTCTCTTTTGACAGCAGTCATTAATGATTCTGCGCCCAATTCAACGCCGCCTCCGGGAATGTGTAAGGTATTAGGATAGGGACCAATATCTTTCGGTTTCGAACCCATTAGGATCTTATTATCTTTTTCGATAACAGCTGAAACGATCACACGACAATTCATAGTAATATTCTTATATGGCTTGATAGTAGCACGTTTACTTTTACTATTCTTGTTATACTGTGCCTGCTTTATTCGTATTAAATGTTGCTCAAGTAATTGTATGAATCCTGTTGTATACCTCACTCAGAAACTCTGGAAATACGCCCAAGGAAATAGGCATAATGTTGTGCTCTATTTGGTGTTTTTTATTATTGCTAACGGCTTTCATTTTTTAGAGCCTTTAGTCATAGCAAAAATGCTTAATATCATTCAAGAACAAGGTATTACTACTAGTAGTATTGCTACTTTGGTAAAATATTTAGCTTTATTTTTTGCCCTCACTCCTGGCTTTTGGCTTTTTCACGGAATCGCACGAGTTGTTGAAAATAAGAATGCTTTCATTGTCCGGGCTAATTATAAAAAGTATTTACTAAATGGGGTGCTGGCTTTCCCAATGGAATGGCATACTGATCATCACTCGGGCGATACCATTGATAAGGTGGAGAAGGGGACATCAGCACTGTATCGTTATTCGGGGGATACTTTTCAATTGATAGAAACAATAACTAGTTTAATTAGTTCTTTAATAGCACTAAGTTACTTTAATTTGAATGCTGGTTTTATCGCAGCATGTATGGTGACACTGACTATATTGCTAATCTTGCGCTTTGATGAAGTTCTAGTTGGTCAATATAAAACACTTTATCGGGCAGAGAATAAAATTTCTGAAAAGGTCTTTGATATTATCAGCAATATCACCACTGTAATTATTTTGCGCATAGAAAGACTGGTCTCATCGGCTCTCTATAAGAAGATTATGGAGCCCTTGAAGCTGTTTATGGAAAACAATGTGGTGAATGAAGTTAAATGGTTCTTTGTGGCACTGAGTAGTACGACAATGATTGTCTTGGTAATGGGGGTGTACTTTTACAGCAATATTGGTGGCGGTGTTTTAATTGGTACCGTATATGCTCTGTATGGCTATGTGAGTAGAATGAGCGAATTATTCTATCGTTTCGCGTACATGTATAGCGATATTGTCCAGCAAAAGTCTGCAGTCATGAATGCAGAGGAAATTGCTAATGACTTCAGTAAAAACAAAAGTAGCAAATCTATTTCATTGAATGCAGCATGGCGGGAGTTAAAGATTAATAATTTGCAATTTTCTTACAACACTGCTGAGCAGGCACGTCTTCACTTGAATAATATTTCACTTGTAATTCGTCGTGGTCAAAAAGTCGCTTTCATTGGAGCAAGTGGCAGTGGGAAAACAACTTTTCTGAAAGTGATTAGAGAATTATATAAGCCTCAACGGGGAGAAGTATATCTGGATAACAAATTGCTTCCCGGTCACTTTCAATCCTTGAGTCCTGATATTGCCCTTATTCCTCAAGATCCCGAAATATTCTCTACTACTATTAGCGAGAATATCACAGTAGGTGTGAATCATAGTGCTAGCCATATTAAAAGGTTTACTGATATGGCCTGCTTTACGGATGTGATTAGTCGCTTACCTCATGGTTTAGAATCCAATATATTCGAAAAAGGCGTGAATCTCAGTGGTGGTGAAAAACAACGTTTAGCTTTGGCTCGTGGGCTTATGGCGAGTGAAGATAAAGCCATGGTTCTTTTAGACGAGGCAACCAGTTCAGTAGATACCAAAAATGAGCTGTATATTTATGAAAATATTTTCAAAGCCTTCAAGGGCAAAACAATTATTGCTTCTATCCATCGTTTACACTTATTATCACTTTTCGATGAAATCTATTTCTTTAAAGCAGGTAAAATTGTAGCTTCAGGTACATTGGCAAGCTTGCGTCAATCTTCTCCTGAGTTTCAAGCATTATGGTCAAAATACAATTCAATACATCTCAAGGTAGAATCTAGTAGTGCTTAACATATGGTCTTTCTTATACTTATCCTGATCCTTCGAGCACCGTAAAAATTACTTCTTCTAAGGGAGAAGGTATGAGGGGAGGATAAGACTAACTATATTGTCAAAGGTGTTCGTTTGACATAGAGACGGTCATGTTTGATGAGGGAAAAAATACGTTCA
>JACQZO010000026.1 GCA_016207805.1 Candidatus Abawacabacteria bacterium
AAATCCAACCGACCCTACTCCTCTACCATTGCATTTCCTTCTTGACTGCGCCCTTTAACTGGCATACCGGACCTTGATCCGGTATCCAGCTGAGACAATGTCCCCCTTAAATTACTTATCACTTTGGAGCACTATTGTCCCAGCTGAATACTAAGTCTCGTTTGGTATGACAAGTAGGTTGGGATTGCTGACCACGCTAATTTGTCATCTTTTAGAGACCTACTTTGCTTTGCTCTTTTGAACCCTAATTAAAATTCTAGATTTCAGCTTCTAGATTTCTCCCCCACCCTATTTTACGATATTACATTCTGCTATGATAACGTCGATTTATCTTCCTACTTTTATGGCAGAATTAGAGAATACCCCTTCTACAACACCAGAGCAGCCAAAACCTACTAATGATCAGGTACAAGAATCTATCAATAAGTTCAAAAGTATTACTCAAAAACTTAATAAGAGCGAAAAAATGCATGCTATTGGAGCATTGTTAGTAATAGTCTGTAGTTTCTTACCGGCATACACTTACAGCACTCCTTATTATCAATATAGCCAAAATAATCTTTTTAGTAGTATCGGCTGGTTAAACTTTTTAGCAGCAATAGCAGTATTTGTGCTGGTTATTTTGCCTCAATTGAATGTCAAATTGCCCCCGATGCCAATGCCATTGAGCACTATTTTCATGATTGCCGCCGGCATTGCTGCTGCTTGCAGTATTATTCAGCTACTTTCTTATGTTTTTGATGGTATTGCCGCAGGCAGTCCTTCACTAGGTATTTTCTTAGTACTAGTTGGCAGCTTGCTCATGGCTTACACAGCATATAACGATTATAAATCTCATGCCCCGACGCAGACGCCCCCAGCCGCTCCCACATCAACCAGTGGTGAAAGCAGCCAAAGCTAAAGTTGCACCTACAGATATTAATTTTGTCGCCAGACAGCTAAGCACACCGCCAACACCTCGACGTTGGAAAATCTATGCTTGGTACACCCTTTTGACCGGTTTAGGTATTGGGTTACTGATGTCAATTGGTATTTTCATTTATATTTTGCTGATTCTCAAAGACTTGCCTAGTCCGGAAGAATTAGCCAATTATTCCTTAGTATCTACTACTAAAATTCTAGCAAGCGATGGGTCGCTTTTGTACGAGGCCGGGGTAGATGGAGCCAGACGCACGGTAGTGAAGTTGGACGACATATCCAAGCATATGATCAATGCCACCTTAGCAGCAGAAGATGATGAGTTTTTCACTCATCCAGGTTTTGATTGGAAGGGAATAGCACGAGCTCTCTATAAAGACGGTGTAAACGCTTTAACTGGCAGCAAAAGTCGCCAAGGGGGCTCTACTATTACTCAACAATTCGTAAAATTAGCTTTTCTCACTCCGGAAAGAACATTAAAAAGAAAGTTAAGTGAATTAATATTATCTGTAGAATTAGAACAACACTTTAGTAAAAAAGAAATCCTGGAAATGTATCTTAATAAAATATTTTATGGTTCCCAATCATACGGAGTACAAGCAGCAGCAAAAACATACTTTAACAAAGATGCTAAAAATTTAACTATTGCTGAAAGCGCTTCTTTAGCAGCCATGGCTCAATTACCTAGCTACTATTCTCCTTACAGCAATAAAGAAGCCTTACTAAAAAGACAAAAGTTTGTCTTAGAAAGAATGCATGAATTAGGACTTTTAAATGATGGTGAATTTAAAAAAGCCAGTTCAGACGAACTTACATTTGCTCCTTACAAAGCAAATATCAAAGCACCACACTTTGTATTTTATATTTTACAAGAATTAGAGAAGAATTATGGCAATGAATTACAAGGATTAAATGTATACACATCGTTGGACCCTATCTTACAAGAACATGCTGAAAAGGTGGTAAAAGAAGGTGCTTTGAAAAATGAAAAGTCTCATGGTGTTACGAATGCTGCCCTAGTATCACTCGATCCCAAAACTGGCGAAATACTAGCCATGGTAGGATCACGCTACTACTTTGATGATGCGATCGATGGCAAGGTGAATGTAGTCTTGGCAAAAAGGCAACCTGGTTCCACATTTAAACCCTTTACCTATGCTACTCTTTTTACCAAGGGTTTTGGCACAGGTACAGTACTTTATGATGTGAAAACTGATTTCGGCTCCAATTACATACCTTTCAACTATGATGGTAAATTCCGAGGACCAGTGACCGTAAGAACTGCCTTAGCAAACTCATTAAATGTACCAGCAGTTGCTGCTCAATACTTAGCAAAAGTAGAAGATACTCTCGCCCAGGTTCATAATATGGGGATAGAGTATCTGGACAAAGATGATGCCGCTCATACTGGTTTATCATTAGCTTTAGGAGTGGAAGAGATCACACCCTTAGATATGGCTAAAGCCTATAGTGTATTTGCTAATGATGGTAACCGTGTTGAAGTGGGTGCAATTACCAAGATTGCTACAGATCGTGGCCAAGTCCTGTGGGAAAGAAAAGTAGAATCAGGCAAACAAGTGCTTGAGCCTCAAGCAGCTTTTCTAGTAAATAATATTCTTTCAGATAATAATGCTCGACCTTCTGGTTGGACAAACTTATTCATTCCCAATCGCAATGTAGCGGTAAAAACCGGCACATCTATTAATATTGTTAATAATATCAAAAAGCCTAGAGACCTATGGACAGTAGGGTACACCCCCAGCATTGTAACAGCGGTGTGGGCTGGCAATAATCAAGGAGAAATTCCCAAATTGACTGCCGATGGAGTCACCAACGCAGCCAGTATTTGGAAGGCTTTTATGGTTAAAGCGCTAGAAAATAAGCCGAGCGAAAGCTTTCCCCGCCCTGAAAAGATTAAAGAAGTGGCCATAAGTATTACTTCCGGTCTTATCCCCACTAGGAATACACCATCGGACAAAATTCGCACTGAACTATTTCCTGATTATGGAGTACCGACCAAGACAGAACAAGACTACTTATCCGCTCGTGTAGATCAAGTCTCTGGCTTGTTGGCCACTGAATATTGTTCTGAGAATGTGGCTCTCTATGTATATCAAAACTTTCATAGTATTTTATATTATCAAAATCCTGAGGACCCAGCACTCAAAAGATGGGAGGATGGAGTACAAGAATGGGCAAAAGGTTATCGCACTGGTCAAGAGCAACAACAAAATACTACAGATCCTAATAATACTATTCCCATCATATACGTAGACTCACCCAGCAAAATTCCCACCACTCAATGCGAAGTAATGTCTGCTCAAGATAGCGGCATTGAGATTATTAGCCCCAGTGAAGGGGGTAAAGTGATAGTTGGTCCCAATCGAGGAACATTCTTCATCAGGGATCCTCAGTACATTAGCAAACTCACTGCTTATTTTGATGGTCAGCTCATTAATAATCAGGACTTTGCTCCTTTTGATCAGGTTGTCTTCACCATTCCTGAAAGTGCCAATGGTTCGGTACATAGCCTGCGTTTTGTCTTTACTACCACTGACAATAAACAGATTGCTATTCAAAAAGGCGTCGTGATCGGCAGCGATCCTAACCCTCCAGAAATTACTTTGTTAGAACCTCACGATCGAAGCATCTTTCATCCGGGAGAAACTATTAGCATTAGTGCTGAAGTATCCGATGACAAGGGCGTGGCAAGAGTTGAGTTTTTATTTGATGACACTGAAATCATCAAATTAGAACATGCTCCCTATAGTACAACTTTTACCATTCCCATTGATACAGCCTCAAGTCCGCATGAATTAATAATTCGGGCTTTTGATGCCGAAGAAAATGTGAGTAGAGTTAGTAAACGAATTACTGTTGACTCAGCTCCCCTCGCTACTGCACTACCTAGAGTCGAAGTAACATTATAATTACTTCTTGCTAACAGACTTTTTCTTTTTTACTACGGTCTTTTTGCTCGCTGTAGTTTTTGACTTGGTTGTAGCTTTTGCCTTAATCACCTTTTTTGCCTTCTTGACTACCTTTTTACTCTTCTCAGGCATCTCACCACCTTCGGCTGATTCGCGAATAATAACAGTAGGTTCATGCTCCACTACCACCACAGCTGGCTTCGGCAAAGAGCGATCACGGGTGGAAGTAACAGGCATATCAGCCACTTGTACCATGGTCTCCTCTGCGATCACTGGAGTTACATCTGCACCACTGGTAGAAGCAACAAAGTCCTCAATATCTATTTCCCAACCAGTCAAAATAGATGCTAAGCGCACGTTTTGACCATTTTTACCGATAGCCAAAGAGCGCTGATCCTCAGTAACATATACTTTTGCTAACTTTTCATTCTTAATTAATTCAATACTAACCACTTTAGCTGGAGCTAAAGCATTAATTAAGAATTTTACTGGATCATTTACCCATTCAATCACATCTATTCTTTCTCGTCCCAATTCATCAGTAACCGCCTGAATACGAACGCCTTTTTGACCGACACAAGCACCAACCGGATCAATTCCCTCTTCCTTTGCAGCTACTGCAAGTTTCGTACGCACTCCAGCTTCACGAGCAATTCCTTTGACCTCTACCAAACCTTCACGCACTTCTGGCACCTCTAACTCTAATAAAGCTTTAATCAAATTAGGATGATTGCGGGAGATAATGATTTGTGGCCCCTTTTCATTACGAGCTACCTTTTCCAAAAGGACCTTGATTCTTTGACCATTATGCAATCTCTCACCAGGAATTTGATGCATTCTTTCCAACAAAACAGTAGCTTTGTCTAAATCGATAAACGCATCTCCTTGTCTCTCGACACGTTGTACTTGGGCAACAAGTAATTCACCTTCACGATCTTTATACATATTGTAGATAGCTTCTCGCTCTGCTTCACGGACGCGTTGAATAATAACCTGTTTTGCTGTTTGAGCAGCAATTCTACCATATTCCTTGGGTGTAACTTCTATTTCAATAGATTCCCCCACTTTAGCCGTCTTGCGGATCTTCTTAGCATCAGCAAGCTCTTTTTCGAACTCACGATTGGCCACTTCTTTTACCACATCGAACTGTTGATAGACATTAATCAAACCGGTTTGAGGATCAAATACGACTCGGAGCTTTTGATCCTGATGCCCATAGTCCTTCCGATAAGCAGCGGCCAGTGCTGCCTCAATTGCCTCTAGCACCACCCTAGGATCAATATGTTTCTCATCACAGATTTGAGCAATTGCAGCAGCGAATTTGGATTGCATAAATAAAATTTGTTAGGTATTACGAACAAAAAGACCAGCTTAAAATGAAAGCTTAGTCTTCATAATGAACCGTTATGTCAGAGAGAAGTATATCGAAAGGCTGGGAAGAAGACAACTGCTGGTAATTCTGAATGCGGAATTCTGAATTCAGAATGGACAGTGGGACGAAAGTTGTTGAGTAGACGATGATGTATGATTTTTTTCAAAAAATCGAAAAAAGGCGACGCCTCCTACCACAATTCAGCACTCAGCATTCTGAATTCAGAATTTTATACTATCTCGCATAACTTCGGCCTTTCCAAGTTAGCCCCTTACCTGTAGCTACTCGAATCATTGAATTTACAATCACCGCCAAGCTTAAAAAAATACTAATCGGGAACATAATTACCCCCCACAATCCTTGACGCATTTGAAAGCTCAGTACCAACATAGTAAAGAGATAAACTGCACCACTAATTAAACCGGTAAGTAAAAATATTAAATTATGATTCAGCCAACCAAGGACAATAGCGACAAAAGGGAAAAAGCAAAAAATAAAGATGAACAAAATAAACAAAGTAGCATGTAAATAATTCCAGCCAAAAAAAGAAAAAGCATTTTTACTAAATCCCTCCCAAATACCTCTAACATTGTCATACATATGGACTGAATATAAAGATGTACCATCTCCATAGCCCACTTTGTGACCAAGAGATTTAGTATGTCTGCCCATAAGCACATCTTCAAGAATCTTATCTTTCACAGCCACATGACCACCAATCTGTTCGTAAAGTGATTGCTTAACTAGGATAAAAGAGCCATTAACTGCCACAACATGCGGATGAGGATTAGTGGTAATTTGAGTTAAAGGGACAAAAGAACACACATAAAAGTAAAATAACGGTAATAGTGCCCTTTCCCCAAAGGTATAATTGTCAAAGCGCGGGAAAAAGGAAAGGAATTCCAAACCATGCTCATCAGCAGTAGCCAAAGCACGACTAATAGCATCAGGCTCATAGACTGTGTCACTATCGCCAAATAAATACCAATGTCCTTTTGCCTTTTGACTCATTTGATAGCAGCCATGATTTTTACCCACCCAACCTTCAGGCAAATGCTTCCCGTGCATTACACAAATTCGAGGATCCTCTTTGGCCAAGCTATCAGCAATAGCACCAGTTTGATCGCTCGACTGATCATTGTAAATAATCGCCTCCCATTGGGGATAGTCCTGCTTCATTATGGAACGCAAACACTTTTCTATTACCTTCTCTTCATTTCGAGCAGGAATCATTACAGTAACTAGACCATGATTGGCATTCGGTTTCGCATGTTTTTTGCTGGGTTTTAGACAAAAAAACAAATTATAGAGCGCATGACCAGCCAAAAACAATGAAACTGCCATGAAAGTACCACCAAAAGCAATTAAACTTTTCATACTGACAGAGGGAAATTCATATCTATAGTACTCTAAAGAAATTCTAGAATCTAGAATTTTATTGTATTCCCATAGTTAGCAAGCCAATAATCACACCAATTACCGCACAGAGCCCACCAATAATCCAAAATCGCATAGTTACCGTATATTCAGGCCAGCCCCAATGTTCACACAAATGATGTAAAGGCGTGATAGCAAAGATTTTACGATGTAAAAAACGTTTTGATGCTATCTGGAGTAGACTAGAAAGGGTCTCAATCACAAAAACAAAACCAATAATAGGCAACATAAACACTGCATTGGTCATCATCGCAATTACACCCAATGTAGCCCCAAAAGATAAGGACCCAGTATCCCCCATAAAAAACCTAGCTGGAGGAATGTTGTGCCACAAGAATGCTGTCAAACCACCAATTAGCATGCCACAAAAAGCAGTTAGCACCACTAAACCTTTCATGAAGGCCAAGACCCCAAAACCACCAAAAGCCATAATCAAAAGTCCACTAGCCAGACCATCAAGTCCATCTGTCACATTGACCGCATTGCTACTAGCATTAATCACAAAGGCAAACAGTGGTATATACCACAAACCAATGACAAAATCCCCAATAGCCGGGATATGAATCTGATCATAACCAAGTTTGGCAAAAAACCACCAAGCACCAAGAAGACCAAACAAGGTGAGCCAGAAAAACTTTGGCTTTGCACCAATCCCCTTTTTGGCACCAATCCCCCTGATATTATAATAATCATCTAAAGCACCCAAGAGCCCAGTTACTACCAAAGTAAAGACAGGCAAGTATGTTTGCCCACGATCCAACACCGACCAAGTCTCTGGAATAATATTTACATAGCTAAGTAAACCCGAAACCAATACCAAGACTGCCACTACTCCCCAAACTAAAAAGCCGCCCATAGTGGGAGTACCCTTTTTCTTGCCATGTAATTGTTGAAAAATTATCGCTTTTGCTCCATCTACAGCCTCTTCGCGAATTTGCTTCCCTAATTTGTTCTTGGTCAAAAACCCAACAAATGCTGGGGTTAGCAACATAGTAATCAGAAAAGCAATTGTACTATAGCCAAAGATATAAAGTAATTGAGGGATATGATTCATATCCATGAAGCGATAATTTATGCTGACATACCCTTAGGTTGAACTTTGATTCGTCGATGGAAACCTTCACCCACACTAAAAGCTTCAAGATCACTATATTCAGGTTTAGTAAACATCGTATGGACAGCTCTGCGACGATAGCTAGGCATTGGCGCCAGTTCAATTGCTTGTTGAGAAGAACGAACTTTTTCCGCCACTTCCTTAGCCACAATTTCTGCATTTGCTTCTTGATTTTTACGATAATTATCAATATCCAAAACAACCTCTAATTCAGGATCTACATATCTTCGTACTAATAAACGCCACAAGTGTTGTAAAGCAAACAGAGTCTCTCCTTGTCTGCCAATGGCCAGGGCAGGTACCTTTGCTTTTAAATTGACACGCAAGAGTTTCTCCGTAGAAACTACTGGCTCTTCTTTTTCTTCCATTTCCCAATCTTCAATTTCAATCAAAGACTTAGCTAATAAATCTTGTAATAATGCAATAGCTTTACGCTGCAATTCGTCCATACTAATAAGGTTAATTACGTCGATTAAGAATAAGCTGCTGACCTATTCCAAATATCGTTGAGCATATCCAATACAAAGCCAAACCAGCTGGATAACTAGTAGCAATCCAAGCCAACATTACCGGAAATAAATAGGTCATAGACTTGGTAGCCTGTTCTATTTCCTTCATTGGTTTCGGCTCATTTTTTTCTTTTGGCGTAATGTCTTGAATCTTTTCTTTTTGTTGGACTTGAGTAAGCTTCATAGTAATAAACTGCGTCACTCCGGTGATAATAGGCAAAATATATTTATCAGCTTGCGTAAGATCCAAACCGAGAAAGTGAACATTGATAATTTGTAAATCAAAGTTAGCTAATGGTGCATAAAGATAATGAGTAAAAGCAGGATTCAAACCATCTCGTAACACAGCAAATACAGCATATAAGAAAGGCAGCTGAATTAGTATTGGCAAACAACTACCACAGGGATGCACACCATGTTCTTTATATAACTTCATCACTTCCTCAGCTTGCTTTTGTTGATCTTTAGCGTATTTCACTTTTACTGCATTAATTTTTGGTTGTAATTGTTGCAGACTTTTTTGTTGTTTGAGGCTGGTATAAGTAGGCAAAAAAAGTACTAAACGAATCAACAAAGTAAGTACGATAATAGCTAAACCCAAATCATGCGCCGGCAACCATGAAGTTAACCAAATTAGCAAATTATAAATCGGCCGAAACAGTAGTTCGTCCCATATTGTATTGAGAAAGGCCATAAGTAGTTGGAGACAAATAGAAACAGTGCAGCCGAAGGATAGCAGCGAGCCTAAATCAAGGCAAATCAATTCCTCCCTTATGCCATGGATTGCAGCGAATAAGCCTACCCAACGCTTTCATCAACCCACGGAACAAACCATATCGCTCTAAAGATTGATGCGCATACTCAGAACAAGAGGGATAAAACTTACAATAGCCATAGGGGAAAAATCTCTTACCAATAGTACTATGATCTGGAGAAAGGGAAACTTGATACAGCTTAATCAGTTTTCGGGGAAATGCTGTGAGTAATATCGAACAAAACTTTTTCGCCTTGGGCCACAATTGTTTGCCAATCAGCAGATAAGATTTTATCTTTGGCCAAAAAAATACAGTCATAAAGAAAATCTGAAGTGTCAGTAAAAAACACCTTCCTGATCATAGCACGAACTCGTCTTTTAATTCTCGCGCGTTTCGGTGCCACCTTAACTTGTTTGTTGCTAATAACTACTGTAAAACGTGCCATGGGAAAATACTTCGGAAAGTAGACAACTGTAAAAAGAGGCATATGGATACGCCTCCCCTTCTTCAAAAGCACATTAATGCCTTTCGCTGTCAGACGATACTGTCGTGCTAGCACAAAACTTACTAAACAGCTAAACGGGCACGACCAATACTACGACGATTAGCAATTACCCTTCTACCCGTTGGTGTGGCCATACGAGCAAGAAAGCCATGACGGCGTTTGCGACGACGATTTTTTGTTGCATTACCTTGACGCATATGAATTCATATAAACTAACAGCGCAGAGTCTACGGACAAGGAGCAAAATCGTCAAGTTAGCAAAGTGACTGACTAATTTCAGATAGCATTTTTCATGCGCAAAATACTTTGTTGCACAATTTGCTTAAGTTCACGACCAGATAATCGTCCTCTTTCTAGCCAAGAATCCCAAGCCTCTTGTTTGGCAATGACATAGAGTTTAGCCTTATCAAAAGTATTATCAGGAACAAAAGCCATTACCCTTTGCCAGGTAACATTAAAAAGACCGAGATCAAAATTACCATCTTTAATTCTCTTTTTCAGCAACATGCTTTTGGCAGGGAGAACCAGATCTTTTACTAAGCCCAAGTATTTAAAACAGGTCAAAACATAAAAACTAATATCTATTTCCCACCAAAAGAAACCTTGTCTAACACTAGCCGGATAATAATGATGATTGTTGTGCCACCCCTCACCACAGGTAATTAATGCTAATAGCAATGAATTGCGACTACTATCATTGGTCACATAGCGGCGTTTACCCCAAATGTGATTAAATGAATTAATGGTAAAAGTACCATGATAGAGCAATGCAGTAGATAAAAAGAATCCCCAGAAAAGCATGCTCATGCCACCAAGCCAATAACAAAACCCAGCCAACAGAAAGGGTGGTAATAAATAAAATTGATTGAGAAATCTCAATTCAGGGAAAACAGTAAAATCTTTAATAAGATCAAATCTAGTTCGATCGTACTTCTCCGACATAATCCAACCAATGTGACTCCACCAAAAGCCATGGATTGGTGAATGAATATCACTCTCAGTATCAGAATAATGATGATGGTGCCGATGATAAGACGCCCACCATAAAACACCTTTTTGAGCAGCCATAGTGCCACCAAAAGCCATCACAAATTGCATAATACGACCCATTTTGTAGGTACGATGAGCAAAGTAACGATGAAATCCAGCAGTAATGAAAAACATCCGTAAATAGTAAAGACCGATACACATCAGCACATCTATCAATCGCACAGGGACAAAAAACACACCCAGGGGCATTAAATGCATGAGCATAAATGGCCAAGTCTTGAACCAAACAATACGATTTTCGCCAGAGGACATAATTTTGTTTACCTACACACACTACTTAATCCCCTTAAGTCAGACAACTAAATTTCCAGAATCTTGGCATTAACTAATGTCTTGAGATCGTAAGGACTGAGTAAAAGTTCTTTTCCTTTTTCTCCAGCGCTAATAGCGATCTGATTCCATTGTAAAAGATTAGCGTCGATAAATATTGGCATCTCACTCTTAAGCAGAAAGGGACAAATTGTTCCCACTTTGTAACCAGTAATAGTCCAAGCTTCGTCAGGCATAGCCATCCTTACTTTATGGACCTGAAGCGAAAGTTTTAATTTATCTAAAGGTAGTCTTTGAGTAAGAGGCAGCAAAAACATCACAAACTTATTATCTACTTTTACTACCAAAGACTTGATCATTTGGGCTGCAGACATACCTAAATTAGCAGCAGCTTCAGTAGGATCAGTAATATTAGCGGGGTAAGGTAGCAACTGGTAAGAAACTTTGCTTGCTTGTAATAGCTCAGCTAAAGAATTCATGATAGCAAAAAATTAGTAAGATATGCTTGCAGTTCAGCAAGAGTATAGTCATGAGAATCCCCTGGCAGCTCTTTTAGAACAACTTGCTCCAAGTTCGGTTCATTTAAAAGCGAAAACAACTCTTGATGGCTAGCCGCAGGGTCAGCAGTCTTTTGTAGGAAAAGAGTAGGAACATGATAATTTCTTAATAAAGCACTCATATCTACTTCCACCTTAAAAGCAAAGTGTAAAGGAGTACCAACGAAACAACACTTTTTCACCTTAATAGTTCCTGCGTTAATAACTATTAACGCCAACAATACTCCAGCGGATTTGGCAAATATAAAATCAAAAGAACCCTTTGGCAAAAGATTAGTCTCTAAAGTTAAGTCAATAGTATGGGCATTATTATCCCAATGATGATAACGATGAATTAATGGCTGATACGATGATGTTCGCAGAAAGCCGGCTATGGTTTCAATCCAAACCTCGTTAGCTAAACGATTATTTCCCGGCAGAAGTAATGCTTTCATAATGTATGATGCAGCTACTTTTGATTGTAGAGCGTGGTTAAATTAACGAATGAGTTGGAGGAAGTTAATATTTGAGTGACCAAACTCAATTAACTTCCCCTTCAAATGTATCATACGATCTTGCGCAGAATAATATCTCATCCCCAGTACGCACTTATACTTGTCAGAAAGCTCGT
>JACQZO010000027.1 GCA_016207805.1 Candidatus Abawacabacteria bacterium
AGTATTTTGGTTTTGGTTTCTAGGAGTAATGCTAACAGCACCAATCATAGTACAAAACACAGTACAATTAAGAGATACACAGTTAGAAATAGCACTAGACCAAGCAGAAAACATAGCAATAGCAACGGCAAGCCCAATACGTAATTATATAAACAAAGAAGTGTTTAAGAGAATACAACACCAATTTATAGAACACTTAAAGCTAAATAAATCTCAAGTAGACACCTACACTTGCCAAGATCAACCAACACCAACAGAGAAAAATGGAGGAAGCTTACTACAGCAGTATGGCTTATGTAATCCAGTGAGAATAATGGAAGGATTAGATGGAGATACCAACCAAACCATAGATTTTCTATCATTTGCCTATCCTAATCACAAGCAAAAACTAGATGATCTTTACAAAGATGGACTTAGGAAATCTATAGTAGAGCAAGCTCAAAACACCTATGATTACTCACTTCGCTCAACCTATGTAGGGCAACAAACCTTATTTTCAGGAGCAGGAGAGAGATTCAACCGTTATCGTTATATGGTCAGAGCAGATGTTGAGACTCACACTTATCACAGCATCACCAATCAAATTGTCATTCATTTTGATGTTGTCGTCGATGAGATTTACTACCCTATTTCTTTTGATGGTGGCAATTGTGACCAACAAATTACTGTTCCTCCTGATATACCTGTTCCTCCCCTTATTCTAAATGCTAATACTGAGAATGCTTTGCTTTGCAAAGACGGTTTTGACTGCAAACCTGTTGGTATTGAAGTTCGTGATGAAAACGGTAATCTCCAAAATTGCCCTTATGGATCTCCATGTTATAAAGAACATTGTGGGAATGACCCATATTGTGGACTTCGCCCAGGACAAGCCTGCCAAATTCCGCCAGGAGTTACACGTTTTGAATGCCCTAGGCCAGGAGGAGTTACATACTTTGGAGATATAAGACCATTAAATATAAGACCAACAAGAGGATGTGTATCAGCAAGCACATTTGATTCTAGCTCAACAGGATTAGATCCAGATGGTTACACCTTTACTGTTACTACTAGATTAGTTTCTCTAGGCAGTACTTATAACTAAAAGGGGTAACTTTATGGCAAAACAAATATTTTCTTTATTTTTATTAGTATTGGTGTCTTTTATTAGTGTTCAAGCCCAACAAAATAACCCTATTATTTATCAAACATTTATTAAACAAGGTGTTAATGACAATGGGGGTTATGTGTCTATTTTGGATGCATTAACGTTCAAAGAACTAGGTCAAATAGACTTGCTTCTCTCATCTCCTCAAATGATAGAGTTAACAAAAGATAAAAGACGAGCATTTGTAAGTAGTAGCCCTTTTGTAGATGATAAAAAAGGACTAACTGTGGTTGATTTGGAGCAGAAGAGAATAGTAAGAAGACTCTTTGAAAATGTGGGAGTGTATCGAGTAAGATTAGCACCTAATGGAACAATATGGGTTTTGTTAGATGAGTCTAAAGAAATATCTATGGTTGATCCTGATACTCTAAGAGTAGTTGGACGCTTAACATTTGAAGAAAGCCCAAGAGACTTATTATTTAGCCCTGATGGTAGAAGAGCCTATATTTCTTTGTTTACTAAAGACGTAATTGTTTTTGATATTTTTAATGGTAACAGAATTGCTACCATTAAAGATTTACCTGAAAGAAGTAAATTTCAAGTAAGACCCCAAGAACTAGAGCTTTCTCCTGATGGTCAATTACTTTTTGTTGGTAGTAAAGATACTGTTTCCATAATTGAAACTAGACTTTTTAAACTTGTAGACAGATTTACAGTTGTAGCTTCTGGAAGTGGAGACTTAATATTAAAAATAAGCCCTGATGGTAAGTTTTTGTATGCTGCTGGATATCTTGGGTTTCGTTTATCCATCTATGACATAATTGCTAAACAGCTTATTAGAAGCGGTTCCGCAACAATTCCTGGAGATATTAGCGTTGGAACCAATAGAAGCTTAGAAGTCTCTTCTGATAATAAGATACTTTATATAGTTAAAAGCAATGGCCTACTCTTACTTGATCCAAATACTAATGATTTTTTTTCTACCCTGCTAACTAGTACTGGAACAGATTTTCCTAGCCCCTTTGGTGGTGGTATTGCCCTAACAGGAGATTTCTCAATAGGACAGCCGCCGACACTACAAACGACAGCGCCAGCGACGAATCAGCAAGTGATGGCAGGACAGGCGACTACGATAAAATGGCAGACAATGGTGGCAGCCCAAAGCTATGCAATAGCAAGCCATATGGTAGAAATATCAACAGACTCAGGAGCAACATTTGCTCCAATCCCCGGTGCAGAAAGACTTCCAGCCAATGCTCAAGAATTTATTTGGCAAGTGCCTGATGTAGAACTACTGAATAGAGTACAAATAAGGGTATCAACAGTAGATTTAGGAGCAAGGAGAGCAAACTCTACAACAGGTAATTTCTCTATAGTAAAAGGAAATGGACAAACAGGAGACACACAAGCACCAATGGTTAGTTTCCTTTCACCAAAGGGAGGAGAGCGTTTTACTTCAGGAGATAGTTTACAAATATCTTGGATGTCAAGTGATAATGTAGCGGTAACATCACAAGACTTAAGTC
>JACQZO010000028.1 GCA_016207805.1 Candidatus Abawacabacteria bacterium
ACGACAGGCTTAAATTGAATCGGAAATGTAAATACGCTCCATCAATCTTCTGTAAGTAGCACCAAACTGTTTCAAAATGGATTCGTGGCAGGCCCGGAAGGAATCGAACCTTCATCGACGGTTTTGGAGACCGTAGTCCTACCGTTGAACGACAGGCCTAAATTGAATCGGAAATGTGAATACGCTCTGTCAATCTTTTGTAAGCAGCACCAAACTGTTTTAAACTTTTTTCTCGCTTTGTTGCTAACTTTTTCTCTTGATACCCTTCGATGTATAGTAGCGTGAATGGACGTCGATGGCGAGTGGATTTTACAAGACCTTCATTATGTTGTCCAAGCCTGATCAGATAATCTTGAGAATAGCCTATGTAAAGCTTTTTATCCTTGCTAGACTGAAGAATATAGATGTAATACATAAGTGACGGTTTTGGACCCCGCACGATAGAGCGGGGCTACCGTTGAACGACAGGCCTATATGCGATGCAGATAGTACGAGACGTCTGTATTCAAGTCAATCGAGAATCGAAGTGTGGAAGATTGTGCAAAACTTTGGAAAGATTCGCATCTTATGCTATCTTCTGCACGTTGAAGCAGCCTTTTTTATGGACGAAAGAGAACTACGGGAGTTTTGGCATGGTATTTTACGGGCATTACAGCCTTCGATTAAACGAGCTGAATTTCTCACTTGGTTTGGCAATACAAATGTTCATGCTTTTCAGGATGGAACTTTAATTTTGGCGGTGCCCACTATGTTTTATCAGTCTTGGATCAATAGTAAATATATGCCTTTAATTAAGGCTGAGGCTAAAAGGCTAAATAGCGATGTTCAAGATGTGAAAATTATCGTTGATTCCACTTTGATTCGTCAGAAGAAGGATGATTCTCCATTAAACACCATGAATGCTCCTGCTAGTAAACCTGTTGTAAATAATAATGAAACTTCTCAACCACTGCCGAGATCTTTTGTGCAGGAAGTTTCAGGTACTGGCAGTAGTATCAATCCTCGTTATACTTTGGACAGTTTCGTTGTTGGCCAAGAAAATCAATTAGCATTTGCTGCAGCCAAAGCAGTGAGCAATGCGCCGGGTGAGGCTTATAACCCATTATTTATTTATGGGGGCGTTGGCTTAGGAAAGACTCATTTGCTCCAGTCTATTGGTAATGCAGTGCTCAAAAAACATCCTCGTAAGCGTGTGCACTACTCTACTTCTGAGGAGTTTACCAATGAGTACATTGCTATGGTGCAAAAGAAGCGGGCGTCCTCATTTAAGGAAAAGTATCGCAATCTAGATCTATTAATTGTTGATGATGTTCAGTTTTGGGCTGGAAAAGAACAAACTCAGGTGGAATTTTTCCATACCTTCAATGCCCTGTATGAGGCGGGTAAGCAAATTGTATTGAGTAGTGACAGACCACCAAGAGAAATTACTAATTTAGAGCAGCGCCTTAAGTCCCGTTTTGAGATGGGTATGCTGATTGATATTCAGCCGCCTATGTATGAAACAAAATTGGCAATTTTGATTACTAAATGCCAGGAAAAAGGACATTTACTATCACAAGAGATTCTCGAATACATTGCGAACAATGCTGGTGCTAATGTACGTGAATTAGTGGGAGTATTGACCGGACTTTTAGCCTATATAGATTTACAAGGGAAAATGCCCAATTTGGAAGATGTCGCTCATATTTTTGATCGCTCCATGAAGCCTGAACGACCATCCGGTTCGCCAACAATAAAGTCTAGTGGCCCAATAGGCAGATCACTGAATGATGAAGATATTCTTAATATTACGGCAGAGGAGTTTAATTTAGCACCGGCAGATTTACTAAGTGATGTGAGAAAACGAGAAATTTTGGTGCCTCGTCAATTAGCAATGTATTTTATGCGAGAAGAATTACAACTTTCGTTAGAGCATATCGGTGAAATATTTGGTGGTAAAAATCATACGACTGTTATGCATGCCTGCCAAAAAATCGCCGATCAAATCAAAAAAGATAAAGTGCTGATTAAGCACTACAATGCAATTAAAAGAGCGCTTAGGTGAAGTCAGACAGGTGAAGTCAGAAGGCAGAGGGCAGGAGGCAGAAGTAAAGTTGGCAATATGAAGTCTAGTGGTATTCACTCATATCTTTATTGAGTTTGGCGATTTTCTCTTACTTCTGAATTCTGCCTCCTGACTTCAAATCCGTTTCCATTTTCCATACTGGCGTGGCAATAGGTCTTTTGCTTTGCTTGGGTCTGCCATTAATTGCTCACTAACTTTTTCTAGCATGATGGTGTTTTGTGAACCTTTCACCAAGACAATATCCCCTTCACTCAGCTTGGGAGTGATGAAATCAACTATTTCTTCTCGGGTTAGGAAATGTTTAAATGAAGCTTGGTTACGGTTGTGTTTGGGTTGATGTGCCAAGGCCTCGGCATAATAAGGGCCAAAGGCAATTACTAAATCACAGACATTACCCAAACAACTTAACATATCAACATGAGCTTCTTGGGTGATGTCTCCTAGTTCACGCATATCGCCCACAATGGCTATCCTTCTTTTGGCTGGTAAGTTGCGCAGTATCTCCAAAGACATTTTCATTGAAGCGGGAGAGGCATTATAGGAGCCTTCCAGTAAAATACTACCTTTAATTCCCGGTATTGCTGATAGCCGACCAGGAAGTGGTTTCAATGTGCTTAGTTGGCTAGCGATATCTTCCCAAGAAAGGTTTTGTAGTTTGCCAATAATAATTGCTGGCAAGCTGGAATATACTGGTGCTTTGCCAAGCAATGCTAAATGCAATGAATGGGGCTCATGATTATGTATCACCGCAAAATTTGTACCTTGTAAATCATACTCAATGTTAGTGGCATAAAAGCTAGCTCTTTCATTGAGGCCGAAAGTGATCAATGTTTTATCCTGAATATTCTTTGCCTGATCGTGAGTGGGGGGATTGTCATAATTAGCGATAACTATGCCGCCACTTTTCGTCCCATGAGCCAATTTCCATTTTTCTTTTACTAGTTCTTCGAAGCCACCAAAGTTCTGTGTGTGGACACTTTCTACTGTGGTGATGACACTGATATCTGGTTTAATAATAGTTAAAATTTCATCCATATCACCTGGCTTATCTATGCCACATTCCAGTACATAAAATTCTATCGAGCTGTCATAGATAAAAGTACGAAAGGAGATTCTCAAGACCTTGCCCAACCATTGCAAGAGATTCACAGCACTTTTTTCTCCTAATATTGCTAAGGGTAGCCCCAGTTCATTATTTAGACTGCCGTAATTTGCTCGCACTTTGAATGTGCGACCCAATACCTGGGCAATAGCCTCTTTGGTAGTGCTTTTGCCGACGCTACCAGTAATAGCAATGATTTTTGCTGTGGTATTTTTGATCTTTCTTTTGGCACACCAGATAATGTAGTTTTGAATGAGCTTTTTCATAGAGACGAGCCAAATGCTGCAGAGATGATGACATTAGCACGATACCATAAAAGATCAGAAGTTTTAGTTTTGCTTCTTTTCTTCTCTTGCTGCTAAACTCTCTTGGGTTTTTTATCTTATGAAAAGAATTTTAGCAATTGAAACATCTTGTGATGAAACTGCCTGTGCTGTTGTAGAGGATGGTGTCAAAGTGCTTTCTTCAATTGTGGCATCCCAAATTCCCTTGCATCAAATCACTCATGGTGTGGTACCGGAGGTGGCTGCTCGAGCGCATGTGGCACAAATTTTGCCAGTGATTGAAGAATCCATGAAGCAAGCAAATCTAGCTCCAGATGCTATTGATGCCGTGGCTGTGACCCAAGGGCCAGGGTTGGTGGGCTCTTTGATAGTGGGAGTGACGGCAGCTCAAGTGCTTAGTCGTTTGTGGTATAAGCCTTTATTGCGAGTGAACCACATCTTGGGCCATCTCTATGCTAACTTTTTGGGTCGGGAGCAACTTCCTCAACTACCGATACTTATTCTTAGTGTATCAGGTGGACACAATGATTTAGTTTTATTGAGTGAACATGGAAAGTATCAAGTATTGGGTCAAACACAGGATGACTCAGCAGGAGAGGCCTTTGATAAAGTGGCCAGAATGTTAGATCTGCCTTACCCAGGAGGGCCAGAAATAGATAAATTAGCCAAATTAGGAAAACCGGGCACATTTCAATTACCTAGGGCCTGGTTGCAACAAGTACCCACAGGTATGCGTCCCAAAGAAATAACCGATTTTAATTTTAGTTTTTCGGGGTTAAAAACTGCCGTATACGTACTGATAAAAAAGTTAGGAATCCTAACTTCAGAGCAAAAGGCCGATTTAGCATATGAGTTTCAAGAGGCTGTGTGTGACGTGATGGTTAGTAAATTAGTAGCTGCCTGGGAAAAGTATCAAACCCCAAGTGTCTTTATTTCTGGTGGTGTCTCGGCCAATCAAAGATTTCGGTCTTTGCTAGAAGCAAGTTTCATTAATAAGCCAGTACAGTATTTTTATCCATTGAAGTTGAGTTACTGCACAGATAATGCGGCGATGATTGGAGCGGCTGCGTACTTTAATCCCCAAGTAATTTCAGAGACATTGGAACCTGAGCCGAGTCTATGGCTTTGAATGAAGTCAGAAGGCCGATGGCAGAATTCAGAAGTGAAGTAGTGGGGCTGTTTTAGTTTGATAAAAAGTGCATACACAATTGGTTTTTTCAACAATTCTCGCTGCTATGTCCATTCCGAATTCTGAATTCAGCATTCAGAATTAAATTGATATTCATTTTTACATCATCTAAAATAATTTTACTCTACTTGATGTAGAGCTAATAAAGATCATTAACCAATTATTTTTATGCATAATTGTATGGACGGTTCTTGTGATTGCGATTGTTCTGCTATGGATGGGTCTTCTGTTCCTGCTAAGGTTGGTGAAGAGGCGCCTCTATTTGCTGCTGATGCTCTAGTAGGAAAAGAGTTTAAGCATGTTACTAGTCAAGATTTTGAGGGTAGGTGGCTAATGCTTTTCTTTTACCCATTAGATTTTACTTTTGTTTGTCCTACTGAATTGCTGGAACTGAATAAGCGTCATAAAGAGTTTGAAACGTTAAATTGTCAGATTATCGGTTGTAGTACCGATAGTGTTTATTCACATCAAGCCTGGGCAAAAGAAATCGGTGAATTCAATTTTCCCTTGCTAGCTGATATGACCAAAGAAATTGCTGCTGAATATGGTGTTTTAGTTGAGGAAAAGGGGGTTTCTTTACGTGGGGCTTTCTTGATTGATCCCAATGGCATTTTGCAATCAGCAACTATCAACAATTTACCTGTAGGTCGCAATATTGATGAGCTAATCCGAGTACTCAAAGCCTTCCAAACTGGCGAACTATGTCCTGTGGGTTGGCATGAAGGCGGGAAGACTTTAGGAAAAGCCTAGTTTAAGAGCTAAGAGCGAAGAGCTGAGAGCTAAGAGATCCGATCCATCTTAGCTCTTAGCATTTAGCTCTTAGCTCTTTCTATTTGTCCATTACGCCAATTTTTACTAAATTTTGGTAGTGTTCTGGGTAATTTTGATAAATAAATTCCATATATTTTCCTCTGGTATTCGCTAGAGTGAGTCCATGTTCTTGGGCAAATTGACCGATTTTCTCATGGGCTGCTTGGGTTTCGCTATTATCAGCTACTTGCAGTTCTATTTCAGCAATTTCGTAATGATAGGGAGTATTGTCACGAACCAGAGAAAATGTAGCTTCATCTAAATCAATAATGAAGCCTGCTTTATTGTACGTGGTGCGGATAGTTTTGATGGATGCCCGTGGTCGGAAAGCGTTTTTTATTAAGCTGCTTTCGAGATTCTTCGTTAGCTCTATTCCTATTTTCTGGGCAATCATTTTTTCATCACTGATTTCGTCCATAATGGTGGTATACGAAGAACCATCATTTTGCTTGGCCATTGGTGCTTTGAGCTCGAAGTGGCCATTTTTTCTTTTTAGGGAAAGGTTGGTAAGTCCTAATTGCCATTGATCATTGTCCCAAAATTCTACTACGAATTCTTTGACTCCGACAAAGGCTGCTCCAGTTAATAACTTTGCTTTGGTTTCTGGAGTGAGACGAAACTTGGCTTCTACTTCGATCATGAAAAAGTTTAAAACTATCGCTAGCCTACATTTCTATGATTGAAAGGTAAATGTGCCTAGTCAGATCAAAATAAAATCAGTAAGGTGATGATGTTTTTTCAATAGCTTTTCTATGAAAAAAGTTTTTTGCTTTGGTGTTTTTGATGGTATCCATGATGGTCATAGGGAGATGCTGAAAGAAGCTCGATCCTTAGGTGATTATTTGATTGTCGCACTTACTCAAGATCATGTTGTGGAACAATTAAAAAAGAAGCGGTCTAGGAATACTCTGGCGGAGCGAATCAAAAGTCTAGCAGAAACTGGTCTGGCTGATGAAGTGGTGGCAGGAGATCAGGCTATCCAAAGTTGGCAGGTACTACAGTCGTATCAACCAGATATTATTGCTTTAGGCTACGATCAGTTGCGATTACTCGATGCGTTGGGTCAAGCGATTCGCAACTTTTCTTTTTCGCTTCAAATTGTTGTCCTCAAACCCCATAAACCCGAAGAATTACATTCTAGTTTATTATTTCCTAGCAAAGATTAACCTACTTCAATACCGAATAATTTGCGGAAAGTGGAACCTAGGATGAAGGTGATAATAGTGACGCCGATACTTAGTGCTGCCATTTGAATAAATTCATGCCAAAATTTGCGGTGAAAAATTACTGATGCGTAAAAAGAAATCAAGGTAACAATCAGGAAAATAAAGACAAACATCAGTGCTATAGCTGAATAAAGTGAGCTGAATAGCAAATATGGAGTAACTAAGATAAGCACCACGATAATATAAGCAATACCTGTGTAGAGTGCTGCTTTTTTAGGATCTTTTCCCACCTCATAGCGGGCTTGAATATATGCTGAAGCAGCCATAGAAAGGCTGGCTGCTATACCAGTGATTAGGCCTGTTAGTGCTACTACCAAATGATTGCCCAGAGCAAAAGAAAAACCCACTAATGCTCCAGTGAGTTCAATTAGACCATCGTTGAGTCCTAATACAATATTACTCATAAATTGAATTTTGTGCTCTTGTATTTGCTCAATTAGTTGAGCTTCATGGGACTTTTCATGGGCAAGAATCTTTTTTACTTCGTTCTGCATTTTGGGTGAAGCTTGAGCAATGAATTCTTCATAGGCAACAATCATTCTCTTTTCTCTGGTTTCCAAAAATTTAGCAGTAAAGGTAAGGCCAAATATTTTTCTCAGTAAAATAAAACGCCAAATATCTAATCTGCTGATTCTAAAAGTTTTTTTATCTGCTAGTTTTTGCCAGAAATGAAAATCCTCTAATTCTTGCCCAATTAACTTTTCCAGCACTCTTTTAAATTCCTGATTCTTTTCTCTTTTGGCTAATTCTTGATAAACAATATAATCACGATATTGATGATAAGCGAAATATGTTGCTGATTTCATGGTGAAGCAGAGTTACCAGTTAATAATGCTATTTTTTTATTTGCTTGTGGGCATTTTCGTATTGGGCTATGAAGCTTTTCACCGAAGTGCGTCCGATTACTTTTCCTATAAGTTCTACTGGTAAATCCTCCAGCTTTTTAAAACGGATACATGATTTGCCCATATCCAGCTTTTTGCCACTAGCCTGGTATTCTTTTACAAACCAGTCTTTTGTCGACTCATCACCATAGACACACATCAAATACACCGCCATGTGATTCTTTTGAGAAGCGAGAGAAGCGATAGCCAATGGTTGATTATTGTATGTCTTAGGAAAAATAGAAAAAGGTACAATATAAGAAATCATACCGTATTGCATTACTTCTTCATATCCTTCAGAAAGGTTCTTGAGAATAATATCTCTGATCGTGCTGAGTGCTTTTCTTCGTTCAGGTTCCAGTCCATTGAGATACTCTTCGACAGTTTTTGCAGTACTTTGCATAGCGTGAAATTTAACACTATCACTATAGCATGAGTTATCGTGTTGTCTGGGGAAAGGGGCCGCTGGAGTTGATCACGCTTCTCCAGTACAGTGGCTAAGACATTTATGCCACAATTGATGAATTGGCTATATTTCGCACTTCTTGCTTCAGCTAGTTTTGGTTTCTACAATTTTTTTAGCAAATTAGCTACTGATAAATTTAGTGCTAGTATTACGCTGATGTTTGTCGCTGGTACGGCTTTTATTGTAGCTGCTATTACCACATTCAGTTTGAAAACAAGTGGATTACCGCTGCAATTTTCTTTTAAACATATCCATTTACCAATACTAGCTGGTTTTGCTACTGGTATCGCTGAAATATTGTATTTTATGGCATTCGCAAAGGGCGCTCCATTATCCATTGGTGCACCCTTTGTGATTGGTACTACTATTATTATTGCCTCAATACTGGGAATGATTTTTTTGCGGGAGCCACTTTCTTTGCTAAAATCAGTTGGTTTTCTGCTTACTCTTAGTGGTTTGATCCTTTTAGCTAAAAGCTGAGCTATGGATATGCTTAAAGTGCCAGAAATAAAAGTCGGTGTTTTGGTTTACAATGACCAAGGCGAAATCCTGCTGGTTACTTCTCATAAATGGCAAGATAAATGGATGGTTCCTGGTGGTGGGGTAGAATGGGGAGAAAGTTTAGAAGAAACTGTTCGCCGCGAAATAAAAGAGGAGACGACTCTGGATATTACCGACATACATTTGTTGGGAGTGCAAGAAAGTGTTTTGTCACCAGAGTTTTTTAAGCCTGCCCATATCATATTCTTGGACTATTGTGCGAAGCTTGTTGGTGGTAACCTTCAGCTTAACCAAGAGTTGCAGCAATATCAGTGGATTATGCCGGAAGCTGCTTATGCACTAGATTTAAAACCATCGATCAGATTATTTATTAAAAATTTTCAGAGATTCATAGCCCACAATTGTGGCCAAGATTTGTTCTCCATGTAAGCTATTTACTATGAATAAAAATTATCAATTTGCTACCTTTGGTGCTGGTTGTTTCTGGGGAGTGGAAGAAACTTTTCGTAAAGTTCCAGGGGTGGTGGAAACTACTGTGGGGTATGAAGGAGGAGTGACAGAAAGTCCTACATACGACGATGTCTGTGCTAAAAATACCGGTCATGCTGAAGTGGTACAGGTAATTTATGATCCTCAACAGATATCCTATGAGGCATTGTTGGATGTGTTTTGGCAAAATCATAATCCTACAACCTACAATCGTCAGGGGCCTGATGTGGGCAGTCAATATCGCTCAGTAATTTTCTATCATACGCCAGAACAAAAGTTAGCTGCTGAAATCTCTAAAGATGTACTTGATAAGTCAGGTAAATTCAATCGTGCAGTGGTGACACAAATTGTTCCTGCGCAACCTTTTTATCGTGCAGAAGAATACCATCAGAGGTATTTAAGCAAGCTCGGAAGAGATAGTTGCCGTATTTAAGAATCCAGAAGCTAGATTTTTTCTCACTTACCGAGTGAAGTCAGAAGGCAGGAGGCAGAAGTAAACTTGGCAATATGAAGTCTAGTGTTATTCACTCATATCTTTGTTGGTTCAAGCGATTTTCTCTTACTTCTGAATTCTGCCTTCTGACTCCTAACTTCAAATGCCTTCTGCCTTCATATCCACAATTTGTATAGGGTCGACCCATTCGATACACTCAGGGCAAGCAAGTTTACTACAAGATCCGTAATCTGCAATTTCTTATGTCTCATCTCAATGTAGAAATCAAGGCTCGTTGCAAAGATCAAAATAAAATCCGTGAGTTACTAAAAAGTAAAGATGCCGATTTTAAGGGAGTTGACCATCAAATTGATACATATTTTAAGGTGCCCAATGGCCGTTTAAAGTTGCGAGAAGGTAATATCGAAAACGCTTTGATTTTTTATAGTAGAGAAAATAAACAGGGTCCCAAAGAATCTCATGTGAGCATGTGTGCGATGCCGCCAGAAGCAAATTTAAAAGAGGTTTTGGCGCAAGCTCTCGATATCCTAGTAGTGGTTGATAAAGAAAGAGAAATATATTTTATTGAAAATGTTAAATTCCACTTAGACCTAGTACAAGGATTAGGCACCTTTGTTGAGATTGAAGCAATTGATATGATCGGAAATAATGATAAAGATAAGTTATTGCAACAATGTAATTTCTATTTAGAGTTGTTTGGTATTGCCAATGATGATTTGTTGTCACAATCTTATAGCGATTTACTTAGAGCCAAATAACTAACAGGCCAATAATGATAAATATCTTGAGTGCCGTTGAGTCGGTAGTAAATAGTGCCAAAGAGGTAAAGATTAACTACCTGGCTTTGAGTGGTGTGGCTAATTCTTTTCAAATGGCTGAGGCAAAATCTTGGCTACATGACGCTCCTTTTGATTTTTCTGTCTTGAGTGAAGAGGAAATGGTTAATTTCTTATTTCTTTTCTATGCCCTGATTTTTTGTTTTTGGGGAGAACCGAAGTGGGCTGTTACTTATCAAGAAAAAAGTTTCGATGGATCATTTGGTTTGTTGATAGCATTGCGTAGGGCAAAAGAAGAGGGAGTGCCTGTGTTTGATTGGAATTATTGGGCCACAATATCTCAGCATCACCTTGCTACTATATTGCGAGGCAATGTAGAGATCCCTCTTTTTTCAGCACGCCTGGACATTATGCATGAGGTTGGTAAGGGGATTGAAGATAATTGGCAAGGTAATATCGCTAATCTTATTCAAGCTGCACAACATGATGCTCAAGAACTTTTATTACTAATAAGCAATAATTTCCCTTCCTTTCGTGACGTAGCTCAATACCAAGGAAGAATAGTGCCTTTTTATAAAAGAGCGCAGCTTTTCATTGTCGATATCTACCAATTTCTAGAAAATAAAGGACTTGGTAACTTTTCTAATATTAAGACCATTACTGCTTTGGCAGATTATAAGTTACCGCAGACCTTACGCCATCTTGGGATTCTCCAATACACTCCTAAGCTAGCATCTATTGTTGATAGCAAGAATAGTTTGCCACATGGTGCTGAAGCTGAAGTTGAAATCCGGGCTGCCACCGTTTGGGCTGTGGAATTGTTAAGGAGAGAACTAGCACCGAAGTTTCCTACTATTACTGCTACTGTGATTAATGACTATTTATGGCTTATGAGTCAGAGCTTGGCTAATACTGTCAAGCCGTATCATCGTACTTTAAATATTTACTATTAAGCTTTATCCACTCTTATGGCTGGTTATTCAGCTAAGCCATTATGGCAAAAGTTAGGTATGAAAGAGGAGGCTACTCATGTGATAATAAATATGCCCAAGGATTACCCTGCCCTGCTCAAAGCGGGTGAATATAAAATAGCACTGTGTGCCAATGTTTTTCCTAATGCCCATTTTATCCAATTGTTTACTAGTTCCAGAATGGAATTAGAGCAGATCTTCCCTGAGCTAATATCGGCTTTAGCAAGTAGAGGTATGATTTGGATTTCTTGGCCTAAAAAATCGGCCAAGGTAGTAACTGACTTAGATGAAAATATTATCCGTGAAATTGGCTTAGCTTTAGGTATTGTGGATGTGAAGGTCTGTGCGATAGATGAAGTCTGGTCCGGTCTGAAGTTTCTGCGTAGAAAAAATAAGTGAGTAGAATATTAAAATTTATTTTGATATTAATACACTGAGTTTTTCCATTTTTATATTCTGCTACAATCAATCTGCTTACTATTTCTATGGAAAAAAGTTTTGTCGTTCAAAAAGCGGAAGAAATTCAAAGGCTATTTAACCCTAGTTTTTTTTCGCCTTTTCCTTACCAAAATATCCTGGACAAATTTAGCGATTTGAAAATCTTCTTAATCGATTTAGATCAAGGGGTTTCAGGGGTTATTCGTTATGAAGAAAACTTGAAAGAGTTTCATATCTTTGTGGATCAAAAGAAATCTGAAACACGGCAACACTTTACCATTGCTCATGAACTGGGACATTATTTTTTACATCAGGATATTATCAAAAAAGAAAATCTCATAGTCGATGGTGATAATATTTTTGACACTGGCGGAATGCTTTTTCGTCTAGATGGAGTGCCAGGGACTCAATTTGAAATGGAGGCCAATGAATTTGCGGCTACCTTAATTATGCCTGAATCGTTAGTCCGTGAAGCATGGGAAAAGTTAAAGAGTGTTGACGACTGTGCTAGCATCTTTCATGTTTCCCCTTTGGCTATGAGTATTCGCCTAGAAAAACTAGCTTTACTTTCATGATATGGCTTATTCGAAGCAACTTCCTTCTTCGCCACAGTATCAGAGGCAAAAAGCACAAGTAGAAAAAACTTTAGCAAAACAGAAGAGTTATGTTCAGGAATACAGGTTTCCTCGTACTCCTGTCCAACCCACTATTCCCGAGCAAACTGATGCTCGTTACCAAGAATTACAAAATCGTGCATTAGAACAAGATATTTTGCTCAAAAAAGCAGCCTTCAATCGGTTATTCTTATTTTTAGCAATTGAAACAGTTGCCGTATTTGTACTCAGTCTATTGCAGGCCTGGCATACTAGTGGCTTCGCTTTAGAAGAATGGAGTTTCCGACTATTACTAGCTTGCACTATTGTTCAAATTACTATCATGTTGTCAGTAGCGATAAAACATTTGTTTCCAGACAAACTTGATAATGAAGGCGTGATTAAGGATTTACTAAAAAGAATCCTAAAGTAGTCAATAACATCACAAGCAGAACAATCAAAACAATGACTTTTTGCATAGTAAGTGAGAATAAGGCGCTAGCAAGATTTCACCAACGCCTTAACTCTTTACTGTAAATTAATGATTCTTTCAATCCCTACTTTTTCAATAAAATAACGATCATGAGAGACAACGAGCATGGCAATAGTATTCTCGACAATAAATTTCTCTATTGCTTCTCGACTAAAAGTGTCCAAGTGATTAGTTGGTTCATCAAGCAATAATAAATGAGGTTTATTGGTAATAATGATTGCCAATTCTAATCTGCGTATTTCACCAAAACTAAGGCTTCCCAATTTGCTGCTCATATACTCACTAGGAAAAAGGTATTTAGCCAAGATAGCTCGAGCTTCACTTTCTGTGGTGTAAGTATGTTGGAGAAATATTTCCAGCAAAGGGATATCAGTTGGTAAGCGAGAAAACTGTCGTAGGTAACCAATCTTGATGGTGTCTTTCATGACTATTGTGCCGGCGAAGTTCTTGTCTTCACCAGCTATAATATTAAGCAAAGTCGTTTTCCCAGCACCATTTGGTCCAGTTATTAATACTTTTTCCTGATGGTGAATTGAGAAAGTAAGATTTTGCAATATCTGCTTTTCAGGGAATGTTTTACCAGTGATGATAGCTTTCATTACTAGCCCTTTGTCTGTCTTTCTTGCTAGCTGAGGAGATATCTGTGGATCAGGTTGTGGCTTTGTAACAAGATTCTTACGCAGATTTTCTAATGCCTGTTTTTGAGAAAGTACCAAGTCACTGTAGCGATACTTGGGGTGAAACTCATTTGCCTTTAGCCACTTTTCTAGCAAAACAATCTCTTTATACTGCGCCTCATGCTGCTGTAGTTGATGCTCTCTTCTTCGTATCCTTTGAGCGATAAAGTCTTCATAACTGCCTGTGTGAACATATAAGCTATGTTCTTCATGATCCAACTCCCAAATATATCCACTGACACGATTAATTAATGTCCTATCATGAGAAATGAATATAACCGTTCCAGTAAAGTTCTTAATAAAACTTTCTAGCCAAATAGTGCCGGCTAAATCTAAGTTATTACTTGGTTCATCAAAAAGCAGAACAGTCGGAGATTGTAGTAGTAAAGCGGCCAAAGCTACTTTTACTTTCTCGCCACCACTAAGGAGTGCTAAGTCCTTGAGTAAGAAGTTGTCTGGTAGATCTAGCTTTTGTAACGCTATATCTATTTGATATTGCAACCAGGATTCAGTCAAAAAACTTTCTAAGTACTCTCCTACCAATTGATAATTGCTCGGAAAAGTAATTTCCTGAGGTAAATAGCCAATTATTTCATTAGCTTTGGTTACCCTTCCCTGGTCAGGGACAAATTCTCCTGTCAATAACTTTAATAAAGATGATTTTCCCGAACCATTTTTCCCAACGATAGCAATTTTCTTTCCACTGCTACCATCAATAGAGAGATTAACATTATCTAATAAAAGTATGCTGCCATTATACAGCGAAATATTTTGTAAATTTAACATAAAAAAAACATTACAATAGTAAGAAGCTCTTGGCTGTGTCAGCAGCTAGCTTTACTAGTAATGTTCTTTACAGAAAACTTTTTTGCTACTGCACAGTCACCAACACAAGACCATGATTGGTCCGGAGGATAAGACTGACTTTGAGAGCAAAAAGCTCCATAATGTGTAATAGCTGAGTTCCTAAACTCATAAAGTTTCTGCTTTAATTGACGACAGAAGTTATTGCTAATATAGCACAGTCAGAGAATTTGTCGATTGTGGAATAGCTGTAACTTGAATGTTTTCTTATCAAATAGTCTTAAGGCTTATTTAGCCGACCATCTTGTTTAATGGTAAGAGCTTTGACTATCAGCTTAGAATCTGTGGTCTGTTGGGCGAGACTAAATGGCATTCTACCATGAACCATAACGTCCTCTGAAAGTAATAATAAGTCACCTTTTTCCCAGTGATGACGGTAAGTGACATCCTTTAAATATTCATATAAAGCAAATACTTCATTTGCTGGGATGCCACGAAGTGAAGTGCCAGTATTAGAAAAGAAATAGTGACTCCAACAGCGTTTGCCAGTAGGGGCTGCTGTTTGTGCTGATAGCCCTAAATCTTTTTGGGTTGCTGCAATAAGTTCAGAGATGACACTGTCTCTTTCGGTAGGGTGTAAGCCAACTTTTTGGATGAATTCTACTATTTTATTAAACACATCTGCAGCATTACCAGTGACAGTGAATGCTTGGCGACTGATATAGCTATTATCTGAAGCATGAAAATATGCCACTCCATTATTGCGCGGGTGATCACGATGGATCATTTGAATTTTACTATCGCCGCTCACAATGCCCCATTGTTGATCATCTGTTTCCAATGGTGAAAAGTTTTTGAATAAAACAAAACCAGCTTTTCGAAATGTCTCAGCTTGAATACCAGAATCACGTAAAATAGTTTTCCAACTGTATTTTTGCCGTGGTAAGAGATCAATGCGAATCCCACCACGGCTTAAGCCTGGTGCTACTTCAGGATAAGTAGGAGTGAGAATCTTTTCTAACTGTGGTCTGTCAGATACCAGTACTATATTTATTCGAGGTGTGTTTCTTTGTTTGTCTATGCTCACACAATAATTGAATCTTATTATTTTCTCATATATATGCCTGCTATTCAAGATAAATTGGCCAGTATATTTATGAGTAGTTTCTCAGCTAATACTGTTCTGTTAGACTAATTTTGAGTATTCATGAGTATAATGAAAAAGATAGCGGTGATTGGTGGTGGCGCAGCTGGTATGATGGTTGTTGCTACATTGTTGGAAAATAATGCAAATGCTGATATACACCTTTTTGAAAAGAATCCTTCTTTAGGTAAAAAGGTAATTATTAGTGGCGGTGGACGTTGTAATGTTACTACCGGGATTAATGAAGCTCGTATATTAGAAAGAAAGTATATTCGTGGCTGGCAATTTTTGAAACCGTCATTAGCAAATTTTCCTCCCGAAAAGGTATATAACTGGTTTGAGAAACATGGTGTACCTTTAAAAAATGAAGCAGACAATCGTGTCTTTCCTCAATCTGATCAGGGAACAGATATTGTGGCGGTTTTTGAACGCATATTTGCTGCCCATAATGTTCATTTACATCTTAACCAATCTGTTCAGTCTATGACCCCTGAGGGTAATGCTGTGCGTATCAGATCATCTGCTTTAAATGAAATATTTGACTATGTGGTAATAACGACAGGAGGGAATGCCTATCGGCATACTGGCTCGACGGGTGATGGTTATGACTTTGCTAAAGCTTGTGGCCATAGCATTACGGCGCTAGGTCCTTCTTTGAATAGTTTTGAAGTGGCTGAAGAGTGGCCCAAGATGCTTACTGGTATTAGTTTTCCCTGGGCTCAATTGGTTACACTGGTAGATGGAGAAAAGATGGTGGCAAATGGCCCCTTCTTATTTACCCATTTTGGCATTTCTGGTCCGGTGACATTCGCTTTTTCAGCACATGTGGCTTTTTTACCGATACATAGAGAAACTCCATTACCAGTTTGTTTCTCTCCTGATGCTTCTGTGAATTTTGAGCAATGGAACAATCGATTACAAAAACTATTTGCGGAAAATGGTGCTAAGCAAGTGCATAGTATACTGAGCACATTTTTCCCTAAAAGATTTGTTGACGTGGTATTAAATCAGGCAATGATTTCTCATAGCAAACAAGTGGCCACGATTAGCAAAGATGAGCGGAAACTTTTAGCTTATTTATTTTCCGGGAGGCTTACCTTTTCTTTGATTGCGCGTAGGGCTGGCGATGAATTTGTTACTGCTGGGGGAGTAAATACTGATGAAATCGACCGTAAGAGCATGCAGTCAAAGATTATTTCGCAACTATACTTTGCTGGTGAAGTAATGAATATTGATGGAGTGACAGGAGGGTTCAATCTCCAAGTAGCTTGGGCTACAGGTCGAATGGCTGGAGAAAGTATTGCCAAAAGGTTGCAGAAAGGTGATGTGCTCTAATTGTTCTACAATTGTTACCCTTGGAAAAAACTCTCAATTAAGTGCCAAGCTTCTACAAAGCCCCAAATAGCGATTGCAATAAAAGCTAAACTGCCTAAAAAGGAAATAATCGGATTTTTAACCACTTTGATAGTAGTTTGAGGAGAGATAAAAAGGGCAATATTAAGCACCATGTGCCCCACGAATACTCCTGTAGCAAAGCCCACCACATTTACTACATTGAATAGGGGAATGTAACCAGCAAAATCATCAAGACCAAGAATAAAAGGAACACTAAAAGCTAAGACAAAAAGTGGCCAATACCCTGTTTTTTTCTGTTCTCTAATATTGGTGTGAGGAACAACTTTATTAAGCACTGGTGCGACAAAACGATTGAAACGGATTAAAACCTTTTCCAACCAATGTTCTATTCCCCCAAAATTGATCTTATACTTCCCTTCTTCGTCTTTGACATGCTCTAGACCTTCTTCAGCCAAGCGTAAGAGTACTAATCCTGCAATGATGATCATTGTCGCCATGAGTAATTTAACTTCCCGGAAAATATCCCATAACAATAGTATTACCAGGGTACCCAGGATATTGCCCAAAGCGGTACCTATTTCAATCATAATGCGATTTTTCCACCCGGGGTAATGAGCCATTAATCTACCGATAAAAATAGCAAAATCAATGGCTGTCTTGAGATAAATAGTAATGCCTACCAAGATATCTTGCCAACGGAGTAGGGGGACAATTTTTTCTTGGCCACCAATAAGGTAATTCATGAGATATATTTGTCCCGTCAGGATGCCGACACCGACAATACAAATAACTACGGTCAGCAATAAAGGAATAAATTGATCGGGGTAAAATGGAGATTTATTCATAAGACAAATTGAAAAACATTGCTCACAATACAAAAGAATAGTACCAAATGGAAGTTTTCCTGGCAGATGCTTTTTACATCATGAGCATGATACAATGATGATCAATTAAGCTGATAGCTATGAATATTCTCTCTTTGTTTAAAGGTTACATATTCCAAAAGCTAATAAAAAAAGTCCCTCTGGCAGCGCAAAAGAAGCCACTTCAATGGCTAGAAAGTGTACTCGGTGGCACTTTCCTGAGGATAGGCTCGCGACTTTAAAAGAGATTAAGGTATTGATTGGCCGTTTAGCTTTAGCAGTAATTATTCTGCTAATTGTCTTAATTGTTCTGATTATTACACTTATTATTATTCTTCTTCAGCGGTGAGTAAGTACTATCCGCGACAATGAAAGTATTTTGCAACAATGATCCAGGAAAAAGTATTGTGTATGTTGAAGAGGAGCGTATAGTTGCTAGGATACTTAATTTATTTTTATGCCACTGGTTACTATCAATTACTTAGCAGTTTTGGTGGCAGCGATAGCAGCGATGGTTATTGGCGCTGTGTGGTATTCACCGCTCTTGTTTGGTAAGCCTTGGATGAAGTTGATGGGATGGAGTGAGGCAAAAATGAAAGAAAAACCAGCCAGTGCAGGAAAGGCAATGGCCGGTATGGCCGTGTTTGCTTTAGTAATGGCCTATGTATTAGCCCATTTTGTAGATTACACTGCAGCTACTACTTGGGCACAGGGAGTCATTACTGCTTTTTGGTTATGGTTGGGTTTTGTCGTGACTACTATTTCCTCACAATCTCTTTTTGAGAATCGTCCTTGGGGGCTATTTTGGATTAGTGCTGCCTATTATCTAGTTTCATTAGCCGTAATGGCAGTTATCTTGGTTCTTTGGGTATAGGCTCTTAGCCAAAGAATATGGGCCCATGGGAGAGACACTCCTCTGGGCTTTTTTCTTATCTAAAGTTTTGTTAATTTGCTGACACTTCTAATTTTTTATGTACAAAAGTAACGTCAATACTCGTGTATCTTTGGTGATCAATGGTTTGGGCTGGATTGGAGTCATAGCAATTCTATTGGCTTACTTTTTGGTAAATGGGCATTATATAGAGATTGGTAATGCTCTTTATTTTGGTCTCAATTTTGGTGGTGCTATTGCCCTAATGATTGAAGCTTTTTATAAGACTGATTATCAACCAATGGTATTGAATTTCATTTGGGCTGGGATCGCTTTGGTTAGCATTATTTGATATGCATATTACGGTAATTAGTTTCGATGAGATAACTAGAAATCTTAGTCAGGCCTTCCATCTTACAGAAGAAGCCATTCAACTATTAAAACAATATAATCAAGATTTGGTTCTCGATTATTACGATTTATTACAAGAAGTGATTGATGAAAGTAGTATTTCTCGTTTAGCAAAAGCTGAAAAAATGTTCTTTTCTTTTTCCTCCTTTGCTGAGGTGCTGCCAAGCTCTATAACAAATATATTTGTTCAATTACACACACTAGCAATAGCTAAAAGTACCAGTGTCCCAGTGATATATTTAATATCTCATCAAGACTATCCCTATCTGCCCAATCTGGTCTCTTTACTAGAGCAAACATTTAATAGACCTGTAACCTTGCTCAAAAATAAGCGAGATTTAGCGAAGAATTTTCTTCCTTTGGAATACGAAACTAGCAGCAATAGCTAATGCTAATGCAATCCACAATTCAGGACCAGTTCTACTTACTGCTACACCAGAGGATTGAGTAATATCTTTACCTTGTAAGGTAGTGGTAGTAATTGCACCCTTATCATCTGTAACAGTAAGAGTAACAGTGTAATTACCTTCCTGGCTGTAGACGTGTGTGGGGTTTGCTTCTCCACTGGTCGTACCATCGCCGAAATTCCATAAGTAAGTAGCGATACGTCCATCACTATCTTTGGCCTCACTAAAGAATTTGACTGTCAACGGTGCTTTACCCACCTGAACATCAGCTCTTACTGAAACAGTAGGTGCTTGATTAGCAGCTGGTGGTGGTGTAACAACAGTGGCTGCTTTGACTTTGATAGTAGCTTGAGCACGATACTTGCTGGTGTTATTAAATTTATCAGTGACTTCAATATCAACAGGGTATAGACCAGCAGCTTGAGGAGCGATAAATTCACCACTGTATTTGCCAGCTTGGCCTGATACTGGGGCTAAACTAATGGCTCTTTGGTCAGCTGTTGCTTTGACACTATTGAGTTCAGGTTCAGTGGTTACCGAAATAGTGACTTTATTGGTGCCTTCTACTTCAAGCGGATTGACAATGACGCTTTGTAGTACGGGAGGAGCGCTATCAACGCGAACTTGTACAGCATCAGAATTTACTGTTTGCCCTTGAGCTGTGGTGATCTGTACTTTTATCGTATGAGTACCATCATTTAAGGTGTCAGTGGTGTAAGAATAGCGGCCATTGCGATCGCTATTTACTGTGCTCAGTAATCTTTCACCATCAAATATTGATACTTGAGTGTCAGGAGCTGTGCTACCAGTAATGTCTATTTGTCCTCTATTAACTGTGGAGTCATTAGTTGGAGTAATAATAGTAGGTTTTGCTGCTGTGGTATTTGTATTCTGTGGTTGATTTACAGTTCCTGCTGTAACAGTTACGGAAATCTCACCTTGTAGAGCTACGTTGGCAGCATCTTTTACGGTGATGGTATGTTGCCCTGCGCTCACAAGTGTTGCGCCCAAGCTAAATACTTTTTGACCACGATCCGCAGGAGTGAAGGTGTAAGGAGATGGCAAGCGAGCTTGAGGGTCGCTAGCAGTGAAGTTTATTGTTCCGGCATATGTATCTGCAGTAGCAATGCTGTTGTCTAAGGCGCGTACAGTGATTGAGAATGCTTTATTCGCTTCCAAGGTAATGGTGTCTGATTTGCCTTCAATGCTAAGTAAAAAAGAAGTAGCATTACCTGCGGCAATAGTGCTAAGAAATGGAATATTCCAAATCAAAATAGCTAGACTTAAACTGATGGTTCCTAATATTTTGAAATGTCGAGCCTTTCTTTTTTCTTGCTTCTGGGAGCGGAGAAGTTCTTGTCCGATAATCATAAATGAATGATGGTAAAAAGCGAAATCTTTGAGTTATCAAGGTATTTTACATCATTTCGGCCTCTTTTGCCAAGAGCTCATATCGTTTGGGGAACGATAAGCAAATATTTGAAAAAAAGAGGTTTCTATTATAAGGTTGGGGTTGATAAGCTTAGATATGAAGCAGCAGCAGGCTCTAAAGAATTCTATCTGCGAACAAAATAAGAACTTTTTACAAAGTTTCTATAATCATCGTCACCAGCGCCATTGAGAAGGTCGCTGATTTTTAAGTGTGTTTTATTGGCCTCCTATCTCAAGTGATTAGGGGCTTTTTTAAATTTAAAAACTTTTATGAAAACTGATTCAACTGTTAAACCAGGTATTTCTATTATAGAACCTCGCCCTGGGCAGGAATTGCGCTCTTGGTTTCCTAAGATAGTACCTATCTACAAAGCTGTTTTTGGTGATGAAATTTGGTGTGAAGGATATAAATGTTCACGTTGTGGCAGAAAGTATGCCTTTTCTGCCCCTAGTATTGCTAATGGTTTTTGTTGTGAAGTGAAATTACAAGAATATTATGCTGATGGTGATATTGTACGCATGCTTGAATCTTTATTGTTACGCAGATATCAATTACGTTTAGCCCTAGATTCGGCAGAAAGAGTAGTGGGATTTCAGTGGGGCTGGGTGGATAGTTTGTCTGGAATGAATGATAAGTTAGATTTATTTCCTGCCAAATTACTAGAATTAGAAGCTTCCTTGAAAGCTCAAGGGCTTTTTTCTACTACTATGTATTATTGGGCAGAAAGTGGGGTGATAAATGAATTTCGTAGACAAGGATTAGCTACCGCTATGTATGCCAGTATCCGTCAATCCTTGGTGCGACAAGGTGTTCGTAATAAGATTTTGCGCACTACTCGTTCTTCTCCTCAGTACCGTCTAAGCACTCAAATGGGTGATACCGAGGTATTTAATTATATGGATAATACCTTGGATCGGCGCACGTTTGACCAGCGCATATTGTTAGCGGGCGGTATTTAACTTTTTCTCTATGAATGAACCAATTATTATTCAATCTTCTCAAATAGGACCAAAGGTAGTGATCCTGGGTGGCGTCCATGGGAATGAAACTTGTGGGGTAAAGGTTTTGGACCAGTTGCAAAATCTTACTATTAATAAAGGCCAGTTGACGCTCATGTATGGTAATCCTATGGCTATTAAACAGAATGTTAGGTTTGTAGAACAAAATCTCAATAGAATGTTTGTTCCTGATCAAGACTTATCTATAACTATGCGGCAATCATATGAGTATCAAAGGTCACGAGAGATTCTTCCCTATTTGCAAGCCGCCGATTATCTATTAGATATTCATGCCAGCTTTACTCCAGGGAGCCTTCCTTTCATTATTTGTGAAAGTAATGGGGCGCTAATTGCTCAGCACTTTCCACACTTGATGCGATGCTATGGTTTTGCTGTGATTGAACCTGGTGGGACGGATGGATTTATGAATAACAATGGTAAAGTGGGGCTATGTGTCGAGTGTGGTTATTTGGCTGATGTTGCTACCAATGAGATTGGTTATGAAACTGCACGTAGTTTTTTAGCTGCTTTAGGGCTAATTGATAGAAAACTCACTGTTAATTCATTACAGCAGGTTTGGGATGCCTATTATCTTTATCACACAAAGACGAATAGTTTTCGTTTAACCAAGGAATTTACTGATTTCGAGGATGTTAAGCCTGGGCAAACTATTGGCTATGATGGCAATGAAGCAGTAAATGCCTTTCAAAATGAAAAAGTTCTCTTCGCTCGTAACCGAGATAAGATTGGTGATGAAGCTTTCATCTTGGTAAAAAAAGCTGTTTAATTCTTAGGTGTTATTGATAATGTGCAATTTCCCCTAGCTGTTTTCTCTGCTACATTACTCACGGTTTTGTTTTTTACTTTATACTTATGTATCAATGTACAAATTTGCCTAATGGTTTGCGTATCATTAGTGGGCATCTGCCCCAAACTGAAGTAGCTACTGTGTTAGTTTTGGTAGGAACTGGCTCTCGTTTTGAGACTAGAGATATCAATGGCGTGTCACATTTTTTGGAACATCTTTTCTTTAAGGGAGCAAAAAAGTATCCGGATACTCGAGCTGTCTCAGAAGCAGTAGATGGGGTGGGGGGGGAATTCAATGCTTTTACGGGCAAAGATTATACTGGCTATTATGTTCGTGCTGCTAAAGAACATGTTGGCTTAGCTTGTGATGTTATTTCCGACATGTTGCTTCACGCTACTTTCAAGGAAGAAGAAATTGAGCGGGAGCGTGGGGTAATTTTGGAAGAGATTAATATGTATGAAGATGATCCTCGATCCAAAGTGGCCGAAAGTTTTGAAGAACAATTGTTTGGCGATCAACCTCTGGGCTGGAATATTGCTGGTCCTAAGGATGTGATCAAACGGGTGAGTCGTGAGGAGATTATGAATTATCGCTCTAGAACATATGTACCTCAAAATATTGTTGTGGTTGTTACTGGCTCAATTGAGCATGCTCAAGTCGTAACATTGGTACAGAGATATTTTAGCTTTACCAATGATGGTCCAGTACCACAGCCCGAAGCATTTAAATCTCACAAAGCCAATCGAAAGTTAATTATTCATCGGAAAACTGAACAAGCGCACTTTTGGTTGGGGACACAAGCATATGATCGTTATCATAAAGATCGGTTTGCCTTGCGTGTGCTGCGTACCATTTTGGGTGGCGGCATGAGCTCAAGATTGTTTCTCTCCGTGAGAGAAAGACAAGGATTATGTTATTACATAGCTGCCAGCAGCGATGATTATGCGGACACTGGAAACTTTGCTGCTTTTGCTGGAGTTGATTTACTTCGGGTAAACCAAGCATTAAGAGCTGTAGAGAAAGAATTTGCCTTGATAAGTGAAGAAAAAGTAAATGAGGCAGAACTTCATAAAGCAAAATCCTATATTAAAGGGAAAATGGTTATGGGCTTGGAAGATTCTGAGAATGTTGCCAATATGCTCGCTCATCAACAGCTGTTTTATAATCGCTTCTTCACTCTTGATGAACAAAAAACATTGATTGACAGTGTGACTGCCGAAGATATTCAAAGAGTTTCCCAAGATTTGCTGAAACCAGAAAATCTTTCTTTAGCTCTCATTGGTCCTTTTGAAGATAAGGATATAGAGTTTTAATTCTGAATGCAGAATGCTGAATTCAGAATGGACATTGGGATGAAGGTTCTTGCATAAGCCATGATGTATATCTTTTTTAAGCTGGACTGAAGGGGGCACAGTCCCGTACTTCAATTCAGCATTCAGCACTCAGAATTCAGAATTCTTTCTGCTTTCTATAGAATAAAGCCAAGTATTTCTATATAATATATTGATATTCCCAATTCCTAATTCAGAATTTCGAATTCTACCCATGCCTCTACCAAACGATAGAAACGCGCAAAAACCGCTGGAACAAAAGCTGCAGGAAGTGAACCGTGCTTATAACGAAAAAGAGGCAATTGAGGCCGCCAAAAAGCTTGGAGTTTCTTATGTCGACGTTGCCAAACTGCCTATCAATGTAGATCTGCTTTACCTGCTTAGTGAACAAGAATGTCGCGATGGTAAATTGATACCATTTTTTCGAGTAGGCAAAAAGTTACGGGTTGCTCTTGTAGATTTCGATTACCCGAGAACAAAAGAATTACTTGAAAAACTTAAAGCTCAAGGGTATGCCCTGAATCTTAACATTGCTTCTGAGGCTAGTATATTGGAAGCAATCAAGGCATATCAGGTGGAGTTTTTTAAGCAAAAAAAGGTTACAGAAAATATCTATGATGAGCAGGATCTGGGCAATATGCTTCAAGAAATTCAAAACTTAGCAGCTTTAAAAGATCGCATTGCTAACTACTCAGGAGAAGAAAGCGTCAATGCGTTGCTAGTTGGTGCTATGCGTGCTGGCGCTTCCGATATTCATATTGAGCCTTACGAAAATACCACCAAGGTGCGATTTCGCATTGACGGTGTCTTACAAGATGTTTTTTCGGTGATGAGTACTCAAGCTCTACAAATGGTGAATCAATTCAAGCATATGGCCCATGTGAAGCTGAATATTAATAATAGGCCACAGGATGGCCGTTTCAGTTTTTATGTTAATCATGAGAAGGTAGATGTTCGTCTATCTAGTTTACCGACGATGTTTGGCGAAACTTTGGTGATGCGTTTACTTGCTAATAAACCGCAGGCCTTAGAGCTTACTGATCTTGGTTTGACTGGAAATGCTTTACGTTTGGTGCAAGCAGCAATTAATCGCCCAAACGGACTTATTTTAGCGACAGGACCTACTGGTAGTGGTAAGACTACTACTCTCTATGCTTTATTGCATTTAATTAACACCCCAGAAAAGAAAATTATCACCTTAGAAGATCCGGTTGAATATTATGTTGATGGTTTGGTCCAAAGCCAAATTAATCTGGAATTAGAGTATGACTTTGCCGCTGGTTTGCGAGCAATTTTACGTCAAGATCCTAATGCGATCATGGTAGGAGAAATTCGTGATCATGAAACTGCCGAGATAGCCTGTCAGGCATCTCTTACCGGTCATATTGTGCTTTCTACCCTCCATACTAATGATGCTGTGGGTACTATTCCACGTCTTATTAATATGGGATTGGCACCATTTGTTTTGGCTCCGGCATTAGATACTGTCGTGGCCCAGCGTTTGGTGCGCAGAATCTGTAATTTCTGTCGTGAAGCAATTACTTACAGCGCTGAAGAACTAAAATTACTAGAAGATTTAATTAAAGATATTGAAAAAGTGCAGGGGATAGTCATTGATCGACCGGAACAATTTGTTCATGGCAAGGGCTGTGAAAAGTGCAGCTATACAGGATTTCATGGCCAATTAGGCATCTTTGAAATCTTTACTGTAGATACTCCTATAGAAAAAATGATTTTGGAAACAAAATTATCAGGTGATATCTTCAATTATATTAGAACTACCCAAAAAATGCTTACCTTGCGTGAAGATGGTGCCTTGCGGGTAATTCAGGGGATAACAACTTTATCGGAAATACTACGAGTTACTTCAGATTTGGAGAAGTAAGGTAACCAATATTGAGATCGTTCCAGCTGAAATGTTTTCGTATTACTTGGCCCTTTTCGCCCAATAAAATAGGATTACCGCCATTCAAAGCAACAGCAATACCGCCGGCATTGCCGGCAATTAAATCAATATCTTTGCCGTTAATTGCTTCTTTGTCACCAGCTTTTAGTGTTTTTTGTAAACTTTCACCATCTGCTTTGATACTAATCCAGGTTGTATCATGAGCTGTGATTTCCATGGTTAAGCTATCTTTAGCTAAATGATCTGGTAATACGGCAGTGGTATCAGGTAAGGTTGCGTATACTAAGAGACTTTCACCAATTTTCTGACCATTATTACTGGTGGCTACAATAGCAATATGATTTTCACCATTATTTAAGTTGATCGGTACATTAAAATTGCCTTCACCATCAGTACTGACAGTTTTGCCGTTTAATTCAATCTTGCTACCATTACTAGTTCTTCCTTTCACCAAAATGTTGGGATTGTTGATACTCACTCCATTGGCTGGTTCAAATATGATTAAATTGGGAGGAGATGAAACATTGAAAAATTGTTGAGTAATATAAAATACTACCAAACCGAGGGTAGCTGCGGCTAAACCCAAGAACATTCTCTTGCCTGTAACTGGGTGGGCATGAGATAGAATTTGTTTTTCTTCCGATGCAATTAATGAATGATGCTTTGAGAAGTACTCTTTTTCAGTTTTAAGTTGTTGTACCACGCTTCTTTCATTGGCCCCAAGGTAACGAGCATAACTCTTGACTATTGGTAACAAATAAATATCAGCAGGTAACCGGTCAAAATCTCTTTGCTCCAAGGCATTAATATATTCTGGTCGAATACCAGTATCCCTTTCAATCTCAGCCAAAGTAATACCGAACTGCGTTCTTCTAGTGTGTAAATAATCGCCAATAAATTGAGAATCTAAATTCATAGGGGGACATACTAAGTCAAATCTCTCCAATTAGCGTACAGTTGCTCCAGAAGCAGTGGTGGAAGGACTTTCAAGCGCACTATACCCTTTGCTTTCGATATCAGCAATATGCCAACTTTCTTGGTTCCTGACTAACTTCACAATAAAAGTCTGATCGTGATTGGTTATTTGAACTTGAGCACTGCCGTTACTAGTGTCGCTTTGTAAGACAATCATGGCACTTTCCTTTGACCAATTTTTGTGCCACGGGGCCTTTTTATTCTCTCTCCTTATGGTACTAAAAAGGATATCTTCAAGTGACAAAGCTGCCGATGGGGTAAATGCGGCTACTGTAATTTGGGGGACACCATCACTGTTGTTGTTTTCTAACTTTCCCGTAATTGTTCCTTCTTGGTCAATCAGATCAGCTAGGGCCACTTCACTACTTTGAATGTATGCAAGTAAAGTTTCATTATCAGTATTTACTAAAAGAAAAGGGGCTTGGTTGGTCAACCGAGATGGATTTTCAATAATTGTACCTTGCCAAGCAATCGCCTGATTCACAGGTAAAGTATTACTTTTACCACAACCACTTAATGGCAGTAGCAGGATGCCAAGCAATGCGATTTTTTTTAGTACCATCAAGAGAAATTAGGTAAAAATATTCTACTGTGAGCACAGGAAAAGTACAATTTGAATATTGCTCAAGAGACTAGCAGGTAAGATCAGGGTAATACATACTAGCCTTATTATCGTGCTGCGTGATAGAATATTAAGAACACCAAAATACAATGACATTCCCCAGAAGGTGGTTATATAGCTTTTGTGCGATCATCGTGACTATTCAACTATTAGCTTTTGTTCCCACAGTATTGGCTAATCAATTGCCTCAGATTAGTCCCATTGGGGAAAAACATGTTTATAGTGGGGAAAGGGTGCATATTAGAGCTTCTGCGAGTGATGGGGATGGACAATCTCTAGCTTTTCATTGGGAGCAGACCACAGGACCTGCCTTGGAGCGGCTACGAGGTATTAACACCGATACCCTTATTTTTACTGCCCCGGATGTAGCTACTTTGACGCAATTGGATTTTCTGTTAGCAGTAAGTGATGGTGTCGCTACTAGTGAACAAATAGTAACTGTGATGGTCCAGGAACAATTAGAAAAGAAGCCTTTGGCCCATGCAGGGATTGACCAGTCTGTTAGCAGTAATCAAATAGTGACATTGAATGGTTCCAGCTCAAGTGATCAGGACAGCATAGCCCTAACTTTCTTTTGGCAACAACTGTCTGGTCCTGAGGTGCACTTTTCTCCTACTCATGCACAAACGACTTTCATTGCGCCACATGTTAGTGAAGCTAGCGAACTGCGTTTTCAGCTAACAGTAAATGATGGTAAGAATGAGGCAGGTGATGAGGTTGTAGTCCATGTTTTACCGGAGAGCATTGTTCCTCTGACTACAGTAGCGCCACCAATACCTTCCGCGCCTACCTCACCTATAGCAATCTCCACTCCTCAAATTGTACCGGCATTGCTATTTATTGATGCTCCTGTCACTGTTCGCGTAGGCGAAAAAGTTCCTTTAAAGTCATCTTTCATTGATCCTGAAGCTAATTACTTCTGGCGTGTCGCTAACCATCCATTAGTGGTGAATGATCTGTATGAAGCGGAAACAAGTCTCACTATCCCTTCTGATTTCATTTCTGGTCATGAAATTATTCTAGAATTGGTAGTTACCAATAAAACCGACACTATCCGCAAACAGCATACAATGCTGGTAATAGGAGATACTGCGAGCAAGGAAACAGCAATTATTAAGCAAGCAAAGACAGCTGGAGGAAATGTGTCTTCAGTGGGTGTGTCTTTGCCATCATCAATATCTGCTGAGCCTGCTGCTTTGGCTGTTGATCCAGTTGGTCAGCAGGTCGAAGTGTCGTCAAACAACAATAGTAGCCAAGCATCTTTAGTGCAGAAACCGAATATGTTTGAGCCCAAAATGATGATTACTGTTATACTGGTCCTAGTGGGAATGCTCTGTGTCAGTTTCGCCTTATTATTTCGCCGTAAAGAACCGGCGAAGAGTCTAGTAACTTCCTCTCATACTTTCCTTTATGATCGACGAAAATAACACATCGCTCTCTCCTGAAACCGAGGAGGTGAATGTAACTAATGAAGCTGCAGAGCACCAAGAAGAGGGCTTGTTTGCCTGGGAAGGTCAAGAGAGAACTTGGTTATTGGCTGGTGCCTCTTGGTACTTCTATGGTGCTATCGTGGCAGTTTTATTATTGTTTTATGCTTTACTGACTCAAGCTTGGACTATGGCAGTGTTAATTTCTCTCCTGGCTGGAATCATTTTTTTATATTCTCAAGAACAGGCTCCCAAAGTAGAGGTGGTGATTAGCAGTAAGGGGATTTATATTGCTGAAGAATTTTATTCTTTTTCATTGATCAAGAGTGCCTGGTTCTCAGTCGATCATAAGGGACATTATCTTGTTTTTTCTTTGCTCAACAATCCTCGGGCAAGAATAAGTATTAGTTTCCAATCAGAAGAGCAGGCTGCCTTAGAAGTCATTTTAAGAGAATTTGTCGTCATAGATGAATTCCATCAAGATACCTGGTGGGAGCGAATAGAAAAGATGTTCTAATACTGCTGAATTCAGGATTATATTGACTTCATTTCGCCTTTCCCGTACATTTCCCTCGCTTTTGTTTTTGTTATGTCTCGCAAGCCAATCACTTTTTATAAAATCACTCGGAGTGGACCAAAGAGCAATAAAAAGCCTGAGAATGCTTTGAAGTCTCATGCTAAGTTGCAGACACGCATCGCTGTGGAAGGAAAAACCAAATGGCTAATAAATGCTTTGGAATTCAATACCCGCAAGCTTAAGAAATATGGTCTCTTAAACAAGCTCCCTAGTACTAAGTAAGCGAAGGGAGCAGTTAGGGGTGGAAGAATATTTGTCCTCCATGGGGTTTCGGATAGTTCAATGTGTCAATGACTTTTCCTGTGATCAGCAAGAGCTTGATTGTGTTTGGACTATTGGGTAGAGATAATCCTAAATCCTTAGTGGGGAGTGTCTTGGTGTTTTGACCATAAATAGTAAAGTCAGGAAGTTCATAAATTTGTTCAGCTATTTGCAGCTGATAATCTTTTAAATTGATACTAGTATTTTGCTTATTAGTGATTTTGATCCACTCACTATCCTTATCATTGCCAATAGCATTGGGAAGAATACTTGTGATATACACACTACCAATTTCTGGTTCAACAATAGCTGGTAAGTCAGCACAAGTAGTAGGTGGTGAAGAAGTGTAGTAAATGGTGCTCAATGTTCCTATTGTGCCCACTAAGGCACCGATTATCAATAATAATTTCATAGATTTTTCCGGATCATAATAGGAATCAATATGAAATGTTTGTTTTGACAAAGTGTGGGAATGAGAATATCTCAATAGTAGTAGCAATGAATTATGAAAACGAACTTAGCTTTTGTCTGTACAGAGTGTAATTATCAGACTAAAAAATGGCAGGGGAGATGCTCAGGCTGCGGAGCCTGGAATTCTTTAGTAGAAACGATGTCTACTTTTGAATCGCCAACATTTGATCAAAGTATTGTGGTCGAGCCTGTTTCTTTGCTAAGTATTGATTTAAGTGAACAGCAATTACAGCCAGTGGTACATATTCCCTTGCAGGAAGTGGAATGTGTTATTGGTAAGGCATTATTGCCTGGTAGCTTGGTATTAATGGGTGGTGAGCCTGGTATTGGTAAATCAACTCTAGTTCTACAGTTTGCTCTTTACTTAGGAGCGAATCAGAAAATGCTCTATATCTCAGGAGAAGAGAGCTTGGGGCAATTACGTTTGCGAGCTGAGAGATTAGGTATTACTCAACAGATAGATTGTTTGATGCTTGCTGATGTAGATCTAATTGCTGATTACCTACAGCGTATCAATAAAGGGGATATGAGTATTGTGGTAATCGATTCCTTACATACTTTGTATTCAAGCCGTCGCACTGGTGGGCTTGGGGGGATAGCTCAGATTAAATATGCTATTGATGTACTGCGGCGCATTGCCAAAGAGAAAAATATTTTGCTGCTAATTATTGGTCATATTACCAAAGAAGGCGATATTGCCGGACCAAAAACTTTAGAACATATGGTGGATGCAGTTTTCTATTTGGAGGGAGAGCGAGATACTACTATCCGCTTTCTTCGTTCCGTGAAAAATCGTTATGATGCAGTAAATACTCTTGGTGTTATAGAAATGACGGAACGAGGTTTTAAAGATGTAAAAGATCCGGGGAGTATTTTTTGGAGTAAGGGAGAGCTTGATATTGGTAGTTCTTTGGGCATGGTGAAGCAAGGGAAAAGAGTGTTTGTTTGTGAAGTACAGGCCTTAGTAGTAGCAACAGACTTTGGTTATCCTAGGCGTACCAGTTTAGGTATTGATCTCAATCGTTTACATCTCATTTTGGCAGTATTGCAGAGACATTTGAATCTCAAATTCAACACCCAAGATGTTTATGTTAAGCTCAAGGGCGGCCTAGCCGTTTCCGATCCACATCTAGATGCTGCTTTGGCTATGGCTTTGGTTTCTGCTTATAAAAAGGAAGCTTTACCTAGTCAACAAGTATTTGTTGGCGAAATTGAGCTGAATGGTAAAATAGTGCTTCATGATAAAGCTTTTCCAGACGAGGCGAAAAAACGGGCTTTAAATCTGGCAACTATCCAAAGTTTACAACAATTTCCTGGGATGAAGTAAGTGCCGCACTTTATTCCACTTGATACATTACTTGTCTGATTATTTTTTGGCCGTTTTGATCGTAGCCACTGACAGAAAGTATGTAGGATCCTGCTCGGGTAGGTAATTGACAGTTAGCTGGAAGCAATTGGTTGTTTAATGTTATTTCCAGTCTACTCATATGACTGGTGATTATTTCACAAGGAATTGATTCATGGCTATCAGGAATCTCAGGATCAAGCTGGAAAATATCATGATTAGCTGGTTTTACGATAGTGATCCCTGTTTGCAAACTGGTGGTAGTAGTGAACTTCTTTTGCCAAGCATTCAACTCTGTTGGTAAGTGTAAACCATCTGCTTGATACCAGGTGTCAAAACTTTGTGGTGCCGTGTGGGGAACAAATAATTCTTCTACAGTATGTTGGCAATACTTAGTGGGCAATTGGCCTGAGGGAATACAGATGGTGTGGGTCTCAATACTGGGGTCTAAAGTAAATGCAGATGTAGTCGTGTGAGGTAGGTCACGCATAATTCTTTGAAAAATGGACCCAGCACCAGTAATGCCACTTACTCCGTGCATTGGAGCACCGTCAGCATTGCCACTCCACACTCCTACGGTATATTGTTTAGAAAAGCCTGCTGTCCAATTATCGTTGAAGTTTCGACTAGTGCCAGTTTTTGCCGCTACCGGAAAGTCAAAAGTTAAGTTGTTGTATTCATCAAAGGCTGGTTCGCGAGCTTTATTGTCACTGAGCACATTAATAATCAGTGAGGCTGCCGCTTTTAATTGGTTGTTTGTTGCGCCTGTTTTGATGAGATCTGAGGGGAATGAAACTTCTTGCCCATCGATAATTACTTGTTGCATTGTTTGGAGTTCTTGGTATCTGCCTAGATTGGCCAATGTGTAATAAGCATTGGCCAATTCAAATAGACTAACTTCACCGCTGCCTAAAGCCAAGGAGAGCCCGTAATGATCATCAGATTCTTTTAGACTACTGATTCCTACTGCTTCTAATAGCTTCTTTGCCTTGCTTATACCAACGAATTCCAAAGCTTTCACAGCAGGAACATTGTAAGAGTTGGCTAATGCCTGACGTAAAGTTACTGGTCCGTGGAATTCTAAATCATAATTCAGCGGTGTATAGGGAGTATTAGTGCTAGTTAAAAAACGACTAGGAATATCATAAATGATGGTACCAGCTCCCCATCCTTCAAGGATACTGGCTAAGTAGATAAATGGTTTAAGGGCTGAGCCGGGTTGGCGCGGAGCTTGAACCATATCTACTTTCCCTTCATGGTCATGATCGAAGTAATTGGGACTACCAACATAGCTAAGTACTTCACCATTACTATTATTTATTACTATACTAGCGGCATTGTGAATGTTTTTTTCGGTTAACTTTGTTAACTCTTCTTGAATTGCACTTTTATTGTGGAAATAAAGTTTACTATCTAATGTCGTAAGTACATCTACTTTTTTATTGTGCCAAAAGTCCTGTCCCCATTTCTCTTCCAAATTACTTAAAACGAAATAAACAAAGTGCGGAGCAATAATACTATTCTCTTCAGAGAACTGAGGTGTGGGGCTGCGGAGGATACTATCTTTTTCGGTATTAGAAATAAGGCTCTTTTTAGCTAGCAGTTCAGCAATGTGCTGTTTCCTCCGGGTGATCTTGGTAGCTGTCAAATCACTGGGGTTCTTGATTATTGCTGCCAGTAAAATTGCTTGATGCCAATCTAAATCTGTTGGTGCTAAGGAAAAGTATTGTTGAGCTGCTTTACTTAAGCCAATAATACGGTTTCCATAGGAAGTAGTGGTTAAATAATAGGCTAAGATATTTTGTTTGCTTTGATTGGCGTGCAAAAAGTAAGCCAGTAAAATGTCTGCAGCTTTGTGCTTAAAGGTTCGTGGGCGATTTATTCCTAGTATGCTTCGGCTGGTCTGTTGAGTAATAGTACTAGCACCAGAGACTTCAGAAGAGTTGCTAACTCGTTCGTATACGGCTCTGGCAAGGGCAAGAATGTCTATGCCGTTATGACTAAAAAAACGTTGATCTTCAGTGATTAAGAGACTTGATAGTGCTCGTGATGCCAACTGGGGCTGATCCTTGGTATTGCCTATAGTCCATTGGGCCAATACTTGATGATGGCGATCGTAGATAGTTAACTGGCTAATTGTATTAGTATTTTTGATATTGCTGAATGCACTGACCACAAAAGCTGTAATCATAAGGATGAAGTAGGGCCACAATATATTTTTCTTCTTCATGAAGATGTTTGTAAGGGATGTATACTACGGGGTATAATAAAAGAGTAAATACTACTTTGAAACAAAATAATCATAAATATCATGTCGCAAAAATCAAAACTAGTTAGTGCCTATGAAATGCTTCGTTCAGCAGAAAATGCTATTGTTGCTGCCAAGGAAATATTGGCTTCTTTAGAGGATATTGGCACTGGCGGAAGTGGTACTTCTTTAGCTCCTGGTGATTTGGCTGAGCCTCGTATGGAAGGAAATGTGAAAATAGTGGAAGGAGTCTTTGATGGGCAAAATATGTTAGGTCAAGATCAGCGTATTTATCCAGTCCCTGCTAACTATGCTAGTAAGTCCAAGCTTATCCCTGGCGATCATCTTAAACTCACTATTGCCGAAAATGGGGCATTCAAATACAAGCAAATTGGTCCTATTCCTCGGCGAGAAGTTGTTGGTATTGTGACTTACAATGATGGCCAATATCAAATTATGGCTGAAAATAAACTTTATAAAGTATTATTGGCGAGCATCACCTATTATAAAGCCGAGGTGGGGAGTTCGGTAACAATTATTATTCCCCAAGAAGGTGATTCTGAGTGGTGTGCCATAGAACATTTGCTGCCTAGCTAAAGGACAGCACCTTTTCAGTATTTTTGCGGTAACAAGAAACGAATTTGAAATGGGGCTTGAGTAAAGATCAAGGGTGTATCCGCATCAAGTAATTCACCATCAACCTGAAGCGTAAGGTGATCGGGTTTTTGAATCACAAAGTGTTTGCCTGGAATATGGCTGACACCTTCACTCTGAGTCAAAATTCTGCTCTGCTTTAGCTTTCTCGCTTCTCGAGGACTTAAGCTGTTATCAATGGTAACTAAATCTAATAAGCGATCCTGCGTAGAGAAGAGGATTTTTTGTGGCAACTGAAAAAAGTAGCCTGCATTTACTATTTCTACGTCGTACGCTGCTACATTCACTGTGTATTTTTTTTCAATCATAATAGTCGTATTGTATATCGTCTGAGGTTTATAAAAAGTTGTGATGTTTTTTAGCCAGGAATTTTTCTTGATTCGTTGAGAATGTTTATCTCTCAGATCAATAATATTATTGACACAAAGACCTAATCCTGCCGAACTTAAAAAAAGATAATTATTTACTTTGCCGACATCAACGGCGATCGATCTAGGAACTGAAGCATATTGCTCTAGCAGATTTTGCCAAGGATATTGATCACAACCAAGACTCTGGGCGAAAAGATTATTCGCTCCTATTGGTACTATGCCGATGGTAATCGGTGCATCCAAGATGCCGTTAATAATTTCAAATACTGTGCCATCTCCGCCGACACATAAAAAGTGGGAATAGCCTTTTTTTAGTCCTAGTCTTGCTAAATGACCAGCATCACCTGGACTAATGGTCTTTACCATTTCACCCTCAATACCGAGGCGATCGAAAGTAAGTTTCAATTTGCTTTCGATTTGAGCAAGCTTACCTTTCCCAGCTACCGGATTTAGGATGGCGTAATAACGCATGAGACATTTTACTCAGAAGCCAACTCTTTTTTCTCTCGAGCTAGCGGTCGGCGAGTAGGTGCAGGAGCCTCATTGTCTGAATTTGACTCGTGTCCCATAGTACAGCGACCATTTAAGATCCCGCCTTTGGTAATTATCAATTTACCTCGAACTGTGATATCACCAGTAATTTTGCCAGAAGTGCCAATTTCCAAATCTTCTTTGACACTAACATTTCCTTCAATAGTACCATTTACTGTTAGCTTTTGAGTATCTACTTCGCCTTTAATCAAGGCGCCGATGCCCACTGTGAGACTACCGCCGATTTTTATGGTGCCTTTTTCCAAGGTACCATCAAATATCACATTACTATCACTAGCTAAGGTGCCAGTAATTTTCATTTGTTTACCAATAGTAGTGACATGTTGTTGTGTCTCACGTTCGTTTGATTGAAACATACTGCAATAGGATTAAAAGATAAAAGAGTATTTGTAAAAATAACTGTAGTAACTGATTAACAAGATATGGCCAAGAATGAAGTTTATCAAGAAAATGAATGCCGTTTTCACTAGTGCTGGACTCTTAACTACTAAATACTGATATAATTCGAGACCAATTTTGCGTGGCGTAAGCAATGCTTTTATTGGGTGAAGATGGCTATCTTCTGAGCCACTGGCGTGTTCATATATGGTTATTTTAGGGATCAAAGCAATAATGCTTTGAATAATACTGCTGATTGGTCCAGTCAGAATAGCGCCAATTACTCTACTTTGTGGGTGCTTGGGGAGTAATTTGTGCCACAAATTTAGGCTGTAATATGCAGTTATTCCCCAAAGGATTAGTGCCAATAATAATGCCCATAGAGGAATAAGTGGTGCCTTTTGGGCCACCTGTTGGATCATAAGGTAGTATGTCAGTGTTGCCATTTCTGCTCTAGTAAGGGCTCGATTGGGCTCAAAAAGAGGAAGATTGTTCGGCCATAACCTATGCTCTACTAAATAGCGGGCATAGGGAAAGAACCAATGATCTTCCTTAACGTCACTAAATGTAGCCTCCTTAGTGTCTGGTACTTGAATTTGAAATGCATTGAATAGTACTTTGACTACTTCAGCACGGGAAATAGATTGATCAGGACGAAAGGTATTGTCATCATAACCCCTGACTAGTTTTTCGCTAATAGCAAAGGAAATAAATGGCTTACCCCAATGTTCTGATGGAATGTCGGTAAATGATAGTACAGACGTTTCTGTTGGGATTTGTCGCTTACTCCCCAAGAGTGCAATTTTTAATGCTTCAGCTCGAGTTACTTGTCGATCTGGCAAGAATTGATTGTTTTCGTAACCTTTGATGACATTTTGTTCCACTAAATACTGCACGGCTGGATAAGCAGAATTGATTGGTGGCAAATCAACAAATTGAGTACTAGCAAAGGCCAGAGTAATAAACCACATAATAATTAGTAAGCAGGGGCAGTATAGCAAAATCATTTCGCTATAAGCTAGCATTAAGAAATGAGAATGTGATAGAATATAAAGAGTAACAAAAAAACCAATGGACACACCAATGTCACCTAATTCTACTCCACTTGAGGAGCATGATATGCCTAAATCAACTAATGAACCTGTATCAGCAAGTAGCTCTTTGATTCATAAAGAACATGTACAGAAGTCACATCCTGCCTACTTTTTGTGGTTATTGGTATTAATCATTTTAGGCGCATGCGGTTTTATGGGATATATGCTCTATACTCAACAAATGGCTCTTGATAGTTATCGTAATGGACTGACGGCCTATCAGGACAGTATGCGCCAATGGACCGACCAGGTAAACACTTTGCAATCAGTAGTGCAAGATTTGCGCACCAAAGCTACACAGACACCTACTGCAGTACCCACAGTACCTGCAAATACAGCCTCTTCCAGTCCCAATGCATTATCTTCTGTTTTTCCTAGTTCATTAGGACAGCTCTTTGCTAGTCCGATTGCCAATAATTCGTCAGCCCGCCCTAGCTCAACACCTCAAGGAGAGTTAGGTGGTGAAGATGGGTCTGACTTGTATAGTCCGGACCAAGGTGATGATGAATATGCTAATAGTGATTCACTATCTGGTGGCAGATTAAGCGCTGAAGATGAACGTGGCATGTTAGAAACTTATCTGGCGGAAATAAAACAAGGTCAGCATAAAACGAGCCAACCGGATGGCTTATCTGTGTTTAAGAATCGTCAGGTGAGTGCTGATGGTCAAACAACCTATGATATTTTTAGAAGCACCAATGATGAAGAGCTGTTTTTTATTTACATTAGAAAAACGGGGACAGCTACCGGTCGTGAAGGGTGGTATGGGCCATTTTCTTCATTTCCTGGTTCATAGTCATTATAGCCAATTCAGTAGCAAAACGATAAGATGGTAGTAAGAAAAAGTTTACTATCATCTTTTTGTGTCAAAAGCATTTAATCCTCAAGATTTTTATTTTAGAAGAGCAAAAGAACAAGGCTTTCGTGCCCGTTCAGCCTTTAAGTTGGAGGAATTACAAAAACGTTTTCGTCTGCTGAAACCTGGCCAAAATGTGGTTGATGTTGGCTGTGCTCCAGGTAGTTTTTTACAATATGCCGCCACCATTGTTGGTCCAGAAGGGAAATTAGTAGGATTTGATATTAAGTCAGTGGCCAATCTTGGCAGAGCAAATATTGTCACCTATGTCGCAGATGTTTTGCAAGATGATTTAATCTCCTTGATCAAAAAAAGTTTCTCTATTGCCGATATTATTGTTAGCGACATTGCTCCTAATACTTCAGGGATAAAAGATGTTGATCATGGCCGCTCTATTCAATTAAATAGGGCAATTATTGCTATTGCTTCTACAGTTTTACGTAATGGTGGCAATGTTGTTTTGAAAGTTTTTGACGGTCGAGAATTTCCTGTTTTTCTCAAAGAATTAGAGACTATGTATGAGCTGGTGAAAGTAGTTAAACCCGAGGCATCGCGTGATCGAAGCAGAGAAGTATATGTAGTATGTATGAGGAAGAAAAATCTAGAAACTAAGAGCTAAATTAGGTAGAGATTTTAGTCTTTTTTTGTTACGTTGTTATTCGATAATCTAGATTTTGTTGTATGGTGACTTGTCCTCATTGCCAAAAAGAATTTGATCCTAAAAGTGGTAATAGCTCAAGCCACTTATCTGGGAAGACTTTTCAATGGGCTTTTCTATTAATCTTATTGGCGATGGGGTTGTATCAACTGGGGACGAATTCTGCTGAGCAGCAGTTATTATCGAGCGTTACCAACTTTCGGGGCGAATTGGGTGAGGCTTATGAGGTCTTTGATAAAGTGAGCAGCAATATTCAGGGCAGAATTGCTAAACAGGTAAGAGTGCGAGTAAAAACAAATGATATCGGTACGGTAACTACCCAAGCAAAAGAGCTTATTGCTGCTGAAAGAAATAACAATCCTACCAATCTTATTTATTTGTATTTTTACCTAACTGATAAAGATCCTAGTACTTTGCCTTTGGAAAGTTGGTTTGCCAAGGTAACCTACGTGAACTTTGTGGTGATTCGAGATTTGGCTCCTGGTGACTTTCTGAATGCCAAAAGTATCGCTCCAGGTACTTATTTGGAAGTCAAAAATTAGATATTCAAAATAAGGGATGGTATGCTAGTGAAGCAATTTGCTTTTTTAAATTTTGTCATCTTATGTATCAATCTCTTCCCTTACCTTACAATGAATTGAATGGTATCTCGCAAAATACTTTAACGATTCATCATGATAAATTATATGTTGGTTATGTGAATAAACTAAATGAAATTGAGGAAAAGTTAAAAACAGTAGATCGAGCTGCGGCTAATGGCACTTACAGTGAATTTGGTGAACTGAAAAGGCAAGAATCCTTTGCTCGAGACGCAAAAATTCTTCATGAAGCTTACTTTGCTATTCTAGGGGGCGATGGTCAGCAAAGTGGTGCAGTAGTGCAACAAATTGAAAAAGATTTTGGCTCTTTTGATCTGTGGCTGGCTGATTTTAAAGCCTGTGGTTTGGTGGCTCGTGGCTGGGTTATTCTCGCTTGGGATATGAATGATGGTCGTTTACACAACTATATCTGTGATGCACATAATCAAGGTGGTATTTGGAGCTCTATTCCAGTGATTGTTTTAGATACCTATGAACATGCCTATATGATCGATTACGGTAGTGATCGCAAAGCATATATTGAGACATTCATGAAACAACTCAATTGGTCGGAGGCCAATCGTGTTTGGGAAAAGGTAAAGGGCTTTAGTCTCTAACTTAATAGTTGTTACATCTACGGCAATGGCGAAAATAAAGGCTTACTTTCGCCATCTCTTTAGACTAGGTATAGTTGCTTGAGCCAATTTTTGTGCTTCCTCTTTATTCATATGCAATTCCTTTGTCATATGATCAACTGAAGTGTTGATCATGTCATTTATTGTCATTTTGGGAATCACAAATTCACCTTTTTGAAAACAGTACTTACAATATTCTTGACTATGACTATTATCTTCATTACTTCCCCAAAAACCTTCTCCCAATGGCATGCCACAGCTCTGACAACGAAACTTCGTTTCCATAAAGATGCTTAAACAAAAACAGAGTACTAAATTTTTTAGTACTCTGCCATGATTGCCAAAATCGTGATAATTATGCTTTTGCTGCTCGAGTTGCCACTTTGGGCTTGGTGTGTTCCTTTATTTTAAAACCTAAAAATTGTAATGCTTTAGTAGTTGATGGGAAAACTACGCCAGATTCTTTTAAGCGATTGTAATTTTTGCTTTCTAATAAAACCTGTTCAATCAATGGATTGACCCCCGTGAGATAAACTTTTTTACCCCGACGCTCAATGGTTTCAATAATCTCATCAAAAGCATCTAAGCCATCAACATCCAAATAATACAGTTCGCGAAGTCGAAGCACTACTTCTTCATATTCCTTGATCTCATGTTCGAAGCGAGCAATATGAGCTTGGCTATCGACATAAGTCAAATGTCCTTTGATAGAATAAACAAGGGTATGAGTATTGGGAGTAATAGTAGTAACTTTATCGCCTAATACACTTTCGATCATTTTTCGATTGCGATCATTTGCTACCATTTCAAATTGACCACGAGAAAGTGTGTCTAGGAAAAAGAATAAGGAAAGCGCGGTACCTACGAGGATACCAATCATAGGATCAACATAAAAGGTGATTACAGCCACAAATATTGAAATCCAGAAGCCTTTTTTATCGAGCCGATATAGTTTGACAAAATGCTGACCTTCAACCATACGAACAGCAACATTGACCAATATGGCAGCGATAATTGCCATCGGGATAAACTTGAAAAAATTAAGTAGGAAAAAAGAAATAATTACTATACAGATAGCGTTCACAGTACCGGAAATTTTATTATTTGCACCACTTTTGACATTGAGAGCAGTGCGAGCCAATGCTGCAGTGGCAGGAATACCACCAGCAAGACCGGAAGCAATATTTGCCAGACCGAGGCCGAGAATTTCTTTATCGCGATTGTGTTTTGTTTTAGTGAGATTATCGGCTATCTTTGCTGATAGAATAGTCTCTAATATAGCAACAATAGCTACAGTAATACTGGTGCTGATTAAGCTTTGATCAAAATGAAAGCTCTGAGGAATAAAAAGAGTAGCGTTCATATCGCTATATTTTTCGCCTAAGGTAATAAGTTTCAATGGAATTAAGCTATTCACTGACAAATATCCTAACAAGATACCAATAGGGCTGAGTAATACAGCTGGCGGTAGGCGCAGTAATTTGGGTAATTTGGTGCGCACTTTGACTAATAAAAACATTAGCCCCAAGAAGACAATAAAAGTAATAAATGTGGTGAGAGAGGCATTGCCAATATGCTTGAATGATTCCACCACGTTATCAAAGAGACGTTCGTGTACATGCAATCCGCTTAAGCCTAAGGCAGAGTTTAATTGATTAAAACCAATGGTAAAAGCTACTCCTAAAGTGAAGCCATGAATAGTATTAGCAGGAACATAGATAATATATTTTGCTAAACGCAACGCATAAGAAACCAACACTATCACTCCAGTGACAATTGCCACCATAGGCAATGTTTCTGCTCCATGAGCAATGGCATGAGCTGCGAGAATTCCGGAAAGGGCACCTGTTGGGCCTACAATATTGTAGTCGCTACCGCCAAATAGGGAGGCAATTAAACCAGCCCAGATCGCAGTTACTATACCGGCCACAGGCGATGCCCCGCCGGCGATAGCTAAAGACACTGAAAGGGGTATTGAAACCAAAGACACAGTTAAACCAGAGACCCAATTATCTTTCAGGCGTTGCCCTATAGAATGGCTTATCATAGAGATTAAGAGAATTAAATGGTGCTTCAGCGCGCGAGATTATGCTCCTGTTTTGTGGGGAGCACAAGATCAATTTAAAAGTATTTTTTATCTCAAAATAAAGTGTTTTTATCTGTTCTGTGGAATCAGGAATATAAATGAGGATTCTTAAAGGGGATTAATGCCATTATCATTGCTGCTGTATAATAAGCAGTTCTATCGATCACGTCTCCAGTCAGTAGGCCAACTGCACCATTGTGCTTTGGCGAATTAGTTCGACCAAATACGATGTCATCTGCTTGTCCCAGATCTTTACCTTCTTTGATTAATGCCACTATTGCTGAAGGCAAAAAGAAAGTACCAGTGCGACCTTTTCCCCAAAGACCTATCCTTGATTTTATTACTACCCATCCGAAGGCGACCATTTCTGTCTGAAATGTATCAATGCCACTTTCTTGTCCCACCCAAAAATCTGCTTCAGGCTGAAGCGTGCTAGCATTATTGGCTCTATTGCGGGCACCCTGAAAGGCTTCATCCTCACTTTTTGGTTGATCACTGACACCTGATATCGTTGCCACTCCTTCGAATAAAAACTCTTCACCAGGAAACATCTTTTGAAATCCTAGTTCAGCTGCCTTAACTTTAACGGGGTTTTGTGAAGCGATAATGACTTTTCTCATAATAATATCAAATAGCAACATAAAAAGGTTACCTTTTTATCGTTTTGAATTCTACATTGCTTTAGCAAGTTTACCTTAATCGAGAAGCTGGTTTTGAGTGGATTCTGAATAATGCTATCTATTCCGGTATCCCGTTCTTTTCATTATCCCTTCATTTGTAATTCGTAATCTGTAATTGTTATCCCAGCCTCTTTATTTTACCGATCTTTCTCGCTATACTCGGCGCGTGTTTTACTTGTCACTTCAGGAGAGATGGCAGAGTGGTCTATCGCGATGGTCTTGAAAACCATTGTGCCCGCAAGGGTACCGGGGGTTCGAATCCCTCTCTCTCCGCCAACCTGCGCTCTGCGAGCTTCGGTTGGCAGGCCAACGCTGATAGGCTGCCGAAGTGCTAATGCACGCAGGCATGCCAGAGATCGAAGATTGAGTGAGGTTTATAAATGATCTATGGTGCTTTTCAATGCTGGTTCTAACTTTATCCACTACACTCCGCCACGAACATCGTGGGTGTAATGTCGCTTTACTGCTAAGGTTTTTAGTAAATCCTTTTAGATAAAAAAACGATCTTGATCGACTAAACTTCTAATTTCTCTATATGAAACCATCTAGAAAACCGCTAGAAAAGGAAGAAAGAATCAAAGTAAAGGCTCTTTGTTTATTTCATAAAGATGGGAAAATCCTAGCATCTAGAGGAATTAACAAAATTACTAACCAAGTATTCTATCGATTATTAGGTGGCAGCTTAAACTTCTTTGAAACAGGAGAAGCTGGGATTCGAAGGGAAATCAAAGAAGAGCTCCACAGTGAAATTGACAATCTCCACTTTATTGATGTCGTAGAAAATATTTTTACCCATGAAGATTGGCGTGGACATGAGCTTATATTCCTTTATTCTGGTGATCTCGTACGTCAAGAATTGTACGCACAACAAATGATTCATATTGTAGAAGACACATACGAATTTGAAGCTGAGTGGATAGCAATCATCGAGATACTCAGCGGAGCTCGAACTTTGTTTCCAGCATTAGATTGGAAAAGTCTATTGCTCAACATATCGAGATAAGAAACTAGAACAGTATTATTTGTTGCTAACTCTATACTTGGCTACAGAGGAATGACTGTCCATGATAAAAGTACCTGGGTAATGTGGAGTGATGCTGCATAGCATATAGTCTTTCTTTACTTTGTCTTAGTTTATTTCTAAGCTAGGGGGTGATTTCCAATTTGCTTTATGCAGACGATATTGGCCCAACAAAGGTTCCTAACAATATTGTCTGGTAGATAAATGTACATTGGGATTTTTTCTATTTTTAAACCTATGCTATGGCGAAACTTTATCGGGTGATAGTACCGGTAACTGATATTGAGGTCGCTGCACAATTCTATGGACAAGTCTTAGAAACGCCAGGCGAAAGAGTGTCACCTGGTAGGCACTATTTTCATTGCGATGGGACTGTTTTGGCTTGCTATGATCCAGCAAGAGATGGTGATCAATTAAGCTATGGTTGGCAAATGCATGAGAATCAATATCTTTATTTCGCTGTGGAGGATTTGTCAAAGGTGCGTGGTTTGCTGAAAAAGGCAGGAGCATCTGCGTTGGGGAAGGTTCAAGCTATGCCTTGGGGAGAAACTCTGCTCTATGCCAAAGATCCTTTTGGCAATCCGATTAGTTTTGTCGATAGCAAAACAGTATTTACCGGCACTTCGAAGTCAAGTAAAAAGTAATGATTATATGATAGTAAAAATAGCGCGATATTCTATTCGTGAAGATACTCACAGTACTGTGTCGGCTGCGATTCGAGAGTTTGTCCAGTTGATTAAACAATATGAACCTGATACCTATTATGAGGCATTTAGTTTACTAGATTCCTTAGATTTTATTCATGTTATGAAGTTTCCGAATGCTCAGGCAGAACAAAAACATAGATTTGCTGATTATACTCAAAAGTTTGTGGCAATTTTGTATCCATTGTGCGCGCAATTGCCTGTTTTTACTGACTGTAGCCTGATTGAATAATGATTCCATATGGATCATCTAGCTATTATGAATAAGAGAATACCATTTTTAGCCCGAATCTTAAGTGGCCAGAAAACTATTGAATCACGTTGGTATCAAATGAAAAGAGCTCCTTGGGACAAGGCTTGCTCAGGTGATACTATCTATTTCAAGAATGTAGGAGAATTGGTGAGCACCAGAGCAACAGTGAAGGCGGTAAAGCAATTTGCTGATCTTACTCAATCTGAACGCGAGCGGCTAGTATTAGACAATGCTAGTAAATTGGGCATCGAACCAGTCGAAGTGAAAGTTTTCTTAGAGCATATAGCCAATAAGCGCTACGTAATCTTTTTGTATCTCAGCAAAATTGAGTCAGTAAAACCATTCGGTATCAATAAAAAAGGTTTTGGGGCAATGTCAGCTTGGATTACCTTGACTGATATTCAGGCCCTTTCGGCAACGGAAAATACTTTATCGTAATCTCTGATAGCTGCTGCTAGCACTGCAAAATACTTTTCTTCAAAATAAGGATAATTGTGTTCCTCCGCGAACTTTTTGATCAATGGTCTAATTTTGTTGAGCAAATGATTGGGAATATTAGGGAAAAGATGGTGCTCTGTGTGACACTCGACGAATGCATTTCCGCCTAAACCAGTCAAAAACCAACTTTTCTTGATATTTCTGGTGGTTAATAATTGATGGTAAAGCCATGGCAGCCGTTTTTTAGGAGTGTCTAGGCCAACATGATTAAATACTGCTAAATGCATGAATAGAGGAGCAAATAGCGATCGCAATAAATAAGCGTACAGGATAGCTAGTGGGAGAGAAACTATGCTGGTAAATAGTCCAATATGAAATGCCCAGCCGGCTGTAGCGGTTAGCAAAAAAAGGAAGAACTCTTGCCAACGTCCCCATAAGTAAATAGCACTTTTGATATAAAACCAAAATACCGCTAAGAAGGGGATGAATAAAAAGTAAACATAGCGATTGATCCAAGGGAAATAAAAAGATGGGGGATCAATACTGGGAATGTTAGTATTGGGATGATGAATGAGATCATGAGTTTCATGCCACCATTCATTGCTTTGACCTACCCAAAAGTCTGAAAATAGATAACCCAAGATACGATTACACCAATAGGACTGACAGAAGCTTTGATGTCGTGCTTGATGAATACCACTGATTGCTATGCCGCCATGGGCATAAGACATAATCAGTAGCCCGATAATAGTACTTAACCAGTAATTTTGTGCTACTACAAAAAAGCCAAGGCAAAACAGAGTAATACGTAAGCCAAGCTTGAGAAACTCCCAACCATGCGCTTGATACCAGGTGGCATTATGAATGATTTTGCTGACTTCTTGTGAAAGCCATGTGAAATCTTTTTGTTGTTGCTCAATTGTATTCACTCACATCATTAATTACCTTATCAATGTGCCTAAAAGTGTCTTTTCTTGCAACTTTTTGCTGACGCTCTAGGTTAAATTAAACAATAGGTTGGAGAAAATAATATTGAGAGAGTTAATTTGAAGAGGTTGTGAGAATGTTCATGCTCATATCTAAAGATAAATTGTTTCAAATAGAGGTTTCGGTATTTCTTTGACACTCCATGGTGAA